>JAQXKW010000151.1 GCA_029010655.1 Clostridia bacterium
GATTGAATTTGTAACGAATAGTGGTATAATAAAGAAGCCAAACAAATTCGATATGCACCATGAGTTGATTTCACCAAGGGGGTAGTATACCCTTTTCGCGCGTTACACAAATAGATTTGCATAGGTAAAAATGCAAGCTCCCTATTTGTGTGATGTGCGTGACACTCATGCTGTATAGAATTTGTTTGGCGACAATTGGAGTTTGCGTTTTTCGGTGCGCTGACTTCGGTTGGCGCACTTTTTTATTTTTGGAGGTAGCGAAATGAAAACATTGAAAACCATATTTGCAATTCTCCTATTGATTGCAATCATCCCCTGCATAATCTATCTGGGTAATTATACCATTTCCATGAGAGCAGTTTGTGATGCTATAAGTCACGCAGGGTTTAGTAATGATGTATCTGATTATATGACAATCTATCATACCGCTAATTCCAATATAGCACTAACGCTTGCAATCATTCCTCTATTCATTTCTGCGGCTGTTGTGGGTTTATCCATGAAAAAGAAATATTACGGAAGTCTGATCGCGGGCGCGCTTCCGATGGTCGCACTTATTTGGTTGGTAATCTCCACCTGTATGATGGCCACTCTAAGAGATCATCCAATTATCGACCTGTTTTATAATGTCGATGGATATTACAATGCGCTTTACGCAGGAACTCTTAAAAGATTTGCTTTCACCATCATGATACCGACATTTGGGTATTTGATCATCGGTATCATTGAAACGAGAAAATATATTCACAAAATGAAAGCCGGACTACCAGTAGAAGAAGAGGTCAAACCTCCGGTTGTAACTCGTACGCCTGCTCCTCTAAGTAGCTCGGTTTATCAATCCCCTTCGGCAGCAACAGAACTAAAACAGATGAAAGAACTATTAGATATGGGAATCATTACTCCGGAAGAATTTGACGCAAAGAAAAAGCAGTTACTTGGTTTATAATTATATATCCCCGCCGTGCCCTATATAGGATGCGGCGGCTCTTTTTATCTCTCTAAAATCTCTATGTACTTATATACAGTAGTGCGGCTCAAATCACACACTCTCGCAAGCTCTGACACGTTGAGTTGCTTGTTCTTATACGCCGGATAGTGTCGGTAAAATACTTGCGGTATATCGTCCTTTGTGAGCGGCGGTCTGCGAATATTCCAAAATTCTCTTGCAAGTATTCTACGATATCTTGCGCGGAAACAAAATGTTCCTCATCGGTTTCGCGCATCAGATATTGATAAACCAAAAACGGCTTCATCTTTTGGTCGTACTTACGACCGCTATTTTCGCTGCGCTTGTCTTGTGTTTCTGCCATGGAATCACCGCCTTTTGATGCCTTAATTATACCATTTTGATGTGCATTTTTCAATATAACGTCCGGATTTTTCGCTGTAATAGTTTACAAAACGATAAAAATGTGATATAATAAGTGCGCTACTCAATAACGATATGCGGATAAGCTCCCTTTTTATAGGGGGGTTATACCCATGTCTATTTGTGCGAAAGTTGTTGAGTTTCGGTAAAAACGCAAATTCCGCAACTTTCGTGGAGAGCTATCCATATCGTTGTTATTGTGTACGACAATTGGAGTTTGCATTTTTCGGTGCGCTGACTTCGGTTGGCGCACTTTTTTACATAAAGGAAAGAGGAAACGAACATGAAAAAGACAAGTGCTTTGATTCTTGCATTGGTGCTTTGCTTCGGTTTGTGTGCCTGTGGCGACGATGGCGACAAAATTACAGTGGTATCGAAAGGAATGTCACCGATTATAAATGACGGAGATACGGTTTTTTGCCATTCAATTGAGGATACATCAGAACTATCCATAGGCGACATTATTGTTTACTGGACAATTATGAATGGTCAGCGTGTTGCATATGCCAGTCGAATTAAAAACATTTATGACGGCGGCGGTTATTTGATTTTTGAAACACAAGACGATAACAACGAGTATGCCAACTCTTTGACTGTACATGAATCGGAAATAATAGGAGAATTCACAAATACAAATCCACAAAAAGCGGAGTGCAACCATAGTTGGCGTAATGCTACTTGCTTCAAACCAAGGATTTGTGATATCTGCGGTGCAACTGAAGGCGGTGTAGTTAGCCACAGTTGGAAGGATGCCACCTATTCCGCACCTAAAACTTGTACGATATGTGGAGCAACTGAAGGCTCCAAATTACCCCCTGTGATTGCCCCGGATGATACAACTGCTCCTGAATTGATTTCTTTCACCCTTGACAAAACAAATGTTAAGGTGGGCGACGTTATCACCTTTACTGCAGAAATCAAAGATAGCAGCACAATTTACTATGCCGAATTCCAGTTCAAATGCGGTGCAGATTACCACAATGTTTTCCTAGAGAATGTTGGTGAAAACACCTATTCCGGGACGCTGACAATTACAGATTCTTTTGTGAGTGGTACTTATAGCATATCATGGATTTCGATACAGGACTATGCTGGTAACGATGCCGACCTGTCCAGTGATGTCGCTTTTACTGTTACAAATTAATCCACTATGTTTTCTGTTGATGCATTTTTTCATAAGATTTTGCCCTAATATTTAACATAAAAAAGAGGAAACGAAAATGAAAAATAGCACTATAAATTACGACGCAATCAATTACAAACAACTATATCTGGAAAAATTCAAAAAGCTTCCCAATATCTATTACATTTCAACTCTTGTGGCTGTAATTGCTGTCGGTGTACTGGATCTTTTGGTATCTACGGGTTTTCTTTCTTGGGCGTACGGCGGCCTGCTCTCTTTTTTGGTTGGAACAGAGAATTATATTTCCGGTATTCTTGCTATGATTATTTGGGTTGCAATCGCTTTTGGCGCGGCCTACCTTGTGCGGCATCTGTTTGCGATTGGACTCTCCCAAAAAATTGTTGTTGCAGATACTTTGCTGGATATCAAAAAAGGACATCCTACCTATTCTACTATGCCCAATATGAAAACGAATAACCCCTCTCAGAAGAGCGCAACCCAAGCAGCTTTGGAGCGTATTGCAAAATTGAAAGATCAAGGGGTCTTGACGGAAGAAGAAGCCGCCAAAATGCGTGCAGACGTTCTTGCTGGAAATTGACCATGGTGAGGTAGACAGATGTTACTTATGATTCGATATGTTCCACTAATTGTGATTCTTATTTGCACAATTATCAAGTTTTACAAACAGCACCGTACTGCTGGGATGAAGGACTATCGTAATTTGTTAGTTTCCTTGGTTTCTATGGGTGGTTATCTGCTTGTCGAGTCAACACCCACTCTCAGCTTTTTGGGGTTTCGTATCAACGAGCTTTCCGTTGGCTTTTTTCTTGTAGCGATCGGCGCCGTGTCCGGTAAGCGGCTTTGGAGTTTGATTGGCGCACTCTGGTTTTCGTTACATTCAGTCGTAGTCTTTGTGACGGGACAAGGAGATTCTTTGATAATGGCTGTCAATGCTACCGCCTGCTTGTTTCTGACGGTTGTCGCCTTCTATCAAAACAAGGCGCATAAGGAACTTCCATTAGTTCTTTGGATTGCGTTACTGGCTGTTTGCTTGCTTTCGAGAAATTGGGGTATCAACATTACTTTGCTTGCCATGATTGTGTGGTTTTCGCCTAAGTTAGAGAAAAAGGTCAAAACGTCGCAATTTGCCACCGAACCGGAAAGAACCACAGAGAATACGACCGATCTGGAAGAAAAATTGGCAACTCTGGAAAACCTACAGGCACTTCTTGTCAGCGGTGCTATCTCCAAAGAGGAATTTGAAGCAAAGAAAAAGCAGTTACTTGGATTGTCGAATACATATAGCGCCCCCACCATGGTGCAGAGCATTGGAAAGTGCAATATTTGCGGCCGCGAAAATGTTCCGATAGAAAGTACAGAAGTGATTGTGGCAGGTATGTCCCGTAAACGTACTATGTGTGCCGAGTGCGCCGCCAAATATAAGTAATCGAATAATCATATCCCCGCCGTGTCCTACTGGACTTTTTTCTGTGAACCATGTATAATGTAGTCACATCCAATGGCTCGTGACGAAGCCCGACACGGCAAGGCATTTGCAGGACTTCTCAAGAGATACTTTGGCTGAGTTTAAGAAAATTGAAAGGGCTGTCGTTCGACAGCCCTTTTTCAGCGGACAGGAATATGGTTGGCGGTTAGCGGCAAAGGCATATGGAAAGGGCGGCTTAGCCGCTAAAAACCGACGGGGCTGTCAATTACATTGACAGCCCCGTCATGCTTATTTTTTCGTGTAGAACAGCTCCAGTATCGTTTCGTAAAGCACCGTGCTGTCAGGGGTAAACTGAGCGTAGCCGTCAACCTTTTCGATTGTTCCGGGAATTGAGTAGAGCTTCATATTCTCAACTCCGCTCAGATAATTCGCCGCCAGATATGTAATCTGCGATGCGCTGATGTTCGTTACCATATAGTCCTGAACGGAATTATACAGCGTAAGCGGGAAGGAAATGTTCTCCTTTGTTTTCTGAACGGCAATTTTTGCAAATGCGGAAATGTAGCTTTTCTGCCGCTCAATGCGGGCGTTGTTTGAAGTAAGCTCGGGCATCCAGCGCCATCTGAGATAGCGCATTGCCTGCTGACCGTTAAGGGTCACCGTGCCGCCCGTAGGGGTCATGCCGTCGTCGGTGTATTCGGGTACCGTTACGCCGCCTACTGCGTCGTTAAGAACGGGAATCGCCTCAAAATCAATTGCCATATATGAGCTTATGGGAACGTTGTAAAGAAGTCGGGAAACGGAAACCGCTACGTTCTCACAGCTCTTTTCCTTGCCGTCACCATACGCATATGCAAGGCAAAGCTGCATTTTCTCCGTTCCCAGATAACCGCCCTGGTGGGAGTATTTATTTACGTCAACCATGGAATCTCTGGAAATCGCAAGTACGGAAACCGCTTTCGTTTCTGTGTTTAATACCGCCAGATATACGGCGTCAGCCTGACCGTTGTAGCCTATGCCCTCGTTGTCCTCAAAGCTGTACTTGTCCGCACCCAAAAGAAGAATGGGGACGGCATTTTCGTTAAATTCGTATTTTTCGCCGTTGTAGTACACGGTAGCGCCGTCCTGCTCGATAACAACGTCCTCAAGATCGTCGGGCGTAGTTATAACAACGTCCTCCGGCGGCGTGTTTTTCAGAGAGTTTTTTCCCACGTTATACATAATAAGTGCGGTAGCCCCGGCGGCCAGCGCAAGGCCGAGAATAACCGAAATTATTATAATAATCGCCTTAACTGCCTTGTTCATTTTCTTTTTCTCATTTTGTGAGCTCATCTTTTATAAGCACTCCTTGAACTAAATATCTTTTTGAAGTGTCGCTGTTCTGAACGCAGGTGCTGAGGGTTATAATCCTTGAATCCCCGTCAAGAGTAACGCTTTCTCTCACGTTTCTGCTCATGGACTGGGGATTTAAGCAGGTCTTCAGATATTCTTCAAAAACCTGCCTGTCGGAAAAGTCAAAGGATAAAAGTATATGCCTGTCGTCGTATTCATAGGCGGCGAAAATCTCGTAGGTGAGAATATGACCGTCAATATATACGAATATATCCTTGTGCTCCTCAAAAAACTGAGGGTCGCGGAAGTTGTGCAGGGAGCCGAAGAAGGTGCCGTCGTACATATAATGACCGTATACCAGCGTATTCGGGTCGGTAAATTTAAGATTGTTCATGGACTGGGTGAAAATACAGCCGGAAACGCTGGGATTTCCCAAATAGTCACGCCTCAGATAAAAGGAATCGTCCGTAAGGCTCTGAACTATGGGGTAGTCAACCTTTGTTCCGGGAACGGTTATCCATGCGTAAATTTCCGGGTTCTGCTTTTTAAGGCTTTCCCAGTCAATGGGGTTGTCGGGCAGGGGAGGCTCAGTCTCAGCCTCCGTGGTATCGGGCAAATCCGTGCCGGTGCTTTGCGCCTCTGTGGTGTCGGAGGGATTTTTGTATTTTCCGAAATCGTCTTCACAGCCCTTAAGCATGAAAATGAGCAGAATAACGGCGAGAACACATATTACGCCGAAAACTGCGGCAAGAGTACGCCATAGCTTTTTCTTTTTGTTTTCCATAATCGTCTCAATTATCAGATAAGCCCTGCCGTATTTCGGTAGGGCTTATAATTTCAGTTTATTTGCCGTTCAGGCGTTGAAAGAACGCTTAACAGCGTAAGCACAGCCGAACAGGGACACAACAGCAACGAGTGCTACGGGAAGAATCATGTTGCCGGTCTGGGGAGCTTTATTGTCCTCCCAAGGCTTAACGGGCTTCTTTCCGTCAAACGAGGCGATAGCCACAACATCGCTTTTGAGCCTGATTACCATAACCAAATCGGTAAGACTTCCGGAAATGATTTCGTAATCTCCTGTTAATTCCCATCCGGTAAAGGTGTGACCGTCATCGGGATAGGCAGTAATAGTATAGGTTCCGTCGTCATTCTTTTTGCCCTCTGCCGTTCCTCCGGGACCGGCAATAACGGTAAGCTTGTATTCGGTGCCGGGCTTGTCGGGGCTTTCTCCTTCAATTGCGAAAGCGCAAACTGCAAGAGACATAAGCATAAGGACAGCCATTCCCAATGCAACAATCTTTTTCATTACTTAACCCTCCTCGGACGGTATAAACTCTTATCTTCTTTAATTGTAACCTATTATTGAGCTTTTGTCAAGGGATTTACGCTAAATCCTAAAACGTGGCTTATTTCAGAGAAAAGAACAGCTTGTCAAAGGCGTCGGCGTAGTGACGTCCTATAAGTCTTGCTCCGTTTGACGTTGGGTGAACGCCGTCCTGTGCCCAAAGGGTCATTTCGTCCGTTACGCAGGCGGCGGCAAAAACTCCGTCAAGAGGAATGTAAATGTCGGCGTATTCTCTTGCAAGAGCCCTTACAATGTCGATTTTGAAATCAAGGTCCTCCCTGAAAAACGCCTTGTCGGGCACATCAATCAGAAAGGGCTCAAGAATCATAATCTTTGCCTTTGTTTTCGCCTTGATTTCCTCCAGCAGAAAACGGTAATTCTCCAGGAATTTCTCATGGGGAAGCCAGTTTTTTGTGTCGCTTCTGTGCCAGACATCGTTAACTCCAATGAGAATGGAGACCAGATCGGGCTGAATATCAATGCAGTCCGTCTTCCAGCGGGAAACAAGATCGCTGGTTTGATTTCCGCCTATGCCGTAGTTTAAGAATTCAAATTCCGTTGCGGGATGGCGGGCGGCTATAGCCTCCGAGGCATAGCGGGGATAGCCCGCGCCCATAAAATGGGGGTCGCTGTGGTCGGAATAGTTGTCGGTGATGGAATCACCCTGGAAAAGGATTTTCATTTCTTGCGCCTTTCTTTTTATTGATCTTTATTAATCTGCTTTCATTTTGCCGAAGTCCTTCTGCCCCATAAAACCGTGCTGCCTCAGCACCTCGTAACAGCCCACCGCCACCGCATTTGACAGATTAAGACACCGCTGACCGTCTCTCATGGGAATTCGTACGCACCGCTCGTAATTTGCGGCGAGAAAATCCTCGGGCAGCCCCTTCGTTTCCTTGCCGAACATAATAAAAACGGGGAGAGGGTAGTGCTGTTCCGTGTAGGAGCGGGGAGCCTTGGAGGAAAAGCAGAAAAACTCACAGCCGGGATTTTTTTCAAAGAAATCCTCCAGCGAGCTGTAATAGAAAATGTCTAAATCGTGCCAGTAGTCAAGACCTGCACGGTGAAGCTTTGCGTCGTCGATTTTGAAGCCTAAAGGCTCAATAAGATGCAGAGCCGCCCCCGTTACCGCACAGGTGCGGGCTACGTTTCCGGTGTTTTGAGGGATTTCCGGCTCAACCAGTACAATATTAATGTTGTTCATAAAAAACATTGTATCACAATGCTCTCGGTTTGTCTACAAAAAAATCACGGAGAACGGAATATTAGCAGAACTGCGGCACAGAGAGGACTTTGTCTCCCCAATCGGTTGACAATTCGGCTTTCATGTGATATATTGTAATGTATAATAATTCAAAAGGACGGTAACGGCAGTGAAAAGAACGCTGATTTCCGAGATTTATAAAAATCCCGAAGCATTTTCAGATAAGGAAATAACGGTAGCAGGCTGGGCGAGAAGCGTGCGTGCTTCAAACGAGTTCGGCTTTGCGTCGCTTAACGACGGAAGCTGTTTTGACTGTCTCCAGGCTGTGCTTGAGAGGTCAAAGCTTTCAAATTACGACGAGATTTCAAAAACAAACGTGGGAGCCTCTCTTGTTGTCACGGGTGTTTTGGTGCTTACCCCCGAGGCAAAACAGCCCTTTGAGATAAAAGCCTCCCGGGTAGAAGTGGAGGGCGTATCAACTCCCGATTATCCCCTGCAGAAAAAGCGTCATTCGGTGGAATATCTCCGTGAGATAGCGCACCTGAGACCCCGTACAAACCTTTTCTCCGCAGTGTTCAGAGTAAGAAGCGAGGCGGCATACGCTATCCATTCCTTCTTCCATGACAGAGGCTTTGTCTATGTGCATACTCCCCTTATCACGGGTAGCGACTGCGAGGGCGCAGGAGAAATGTTTCAGGTAACAACACTTGATATAAATAATCCGCCCAGACTTGAGGACGGAAGCGTAGACTATTCTCAGGATTTCTTCAAGAAAACTACGGGGCTTACGGTTTCAGGTCAGCTTGAGGGCGAAACCTATGCACAGGCTTTCGGCAATATCTATACCTTCGGTCCTACCTTCCGTGCGGAGAATTCCAATACGGCACGGCACGCCGCAGAATTCTGGATGATAGAGCCGGAAATCGCATTCGCAGACCTGCACGACGATATGGTGCTTGCATGGGATATGATCCAGTATATAGTAAAGCACGTGCTGAAAACCTGCCCGTCGGAGCTTAATTTCTTTAACAGCTTCGTTGATAAGGGACTGCTTGAAAGACTTAATACCATAGCGGACAGCGATTATAAAACGGTCACATATACCGAAGCCGTGGAGCTTCTCCAAAAGAGCGGAGAAGCGTTCAAATATCCCGTAAGCTGGGGCTGCGATTTGCAGACGGAGCATGAGAGATACTTGACGGAAAAGGTTTTCGGAATGCCCGTGTTCGTAACCGATTATCCGAAAGAAATCAAATCCTTCTATATGAGACTTAACGACGACGGCAAAACTGTTGCCGCAATGGATTTGCTTGTTCCCGGGGTAGGCGAAATTATCGGCGGCTCCCAGAGAGAGGAAAGACTTGATAAGCTTCTGGAAAGAATGGCAGAGCTGGGGCTGAAGGAGGAAGATTATTCATGGTATCTTGACCTTCGCCGCTGGGGCTCCACCAAGCACGCAGGCTACGGTCTGGGATTTGAGAGAATAATAATGTACCTTACGGGCGTTTCCAATATCAGAGACGTAATCCCCTATCCCAGAACCACCGGCACCGCAGAGTTTTAATAGATTTAATAAAGAAAAAGGCATCCCTAAGTATGCTCTGCCTGATAACAGGACAAAGTCAGTCATCAGGACGGCATATAGAGACAAAGGGAGCAAGATACGGCGTTTTTCCGCTCGTCGGCGCACAAAAGTACGTCAGAGGGCGAAAGCGCCGAAAGCCAGTAACGGCGGGCTTTTTAAGCCCGCCGTTATGATTTTGTCTGTTTTTTGAAAACAGTAGGTTTCAATTTATTTAATATTTTTATCTTTTGTCGGCGCTCTTGCCGCTTTGGCTTTACTCTGAATCGGTTTTGCGGACAATCTGCAAAACCGATAGAAAAATTATTAATTTATACTGTCGCAGTATCTGACGGTTTCCATAGCGTCGGCGGCGTACTTGTCCGCACCGATAGCTTTGGCATATTCCTCTGTCAGCACGGCGCCGCCTACAACGATTTTAACGGAGGGCAGACTGCTGTGTAAGAGCTTTACGGTTTCCTCCATAGCGGGGACCGTAGTAGTCATAAGAGCGCTGAGCCCCACCACGGGCGCGCCCGTCCGCTCTGCCGCCTCAAGAACGGCTTCGGGCGGCACGTCCCGTCCCAGATCAGTAACCCTGTAACCGTAGTTTTCAAGCAAAAGGCGGACAATGTTTTTTCCTATATCGTGAATGTCGCCCTTAACCGTGGCAAGCACCACGGGGAACTTTTCGGCAGCCGATTTTGAAACGGCGCCCTTCACCTTTTCAAAGGCGGCTTTTGCCGCCTCGGCGGACATGAGAAGCTGAGGGAGATAAACCTTTTTTTCTTCAAAGCCCCGACCCACACGGTCGAGAGCGGGAATAACCTCGCCGTTAATAATACTCATGGGGTCGCACTTTTCAAGCATTTTTGCGGCGATTTCTCCTGCAAGCTCCTTCATACCTTTTTCCACGGCGGTTTGCAGGGTACAGTCGGAGGCGGCGGACACGCTTTCCTTGCGGGAAGCATTCTCCGAAAAGGCAATGTAATCGGCGCAGTTTTCGTCAAGCCCGTGCAGAACCCTGTATGCGTGGTAGGTACGCATCATTCCGTCGGAATAGGGGTTCATAATAGCGGCGGAAAGCCCCGCCTCAAGGGCGGCGGAGAAGAAGGCGCAGTTTACGGTGTCCCTGTCGGGAAGTCCGAAGGACACATTGGAAACGCCTAAAGATGTGCGACATCCGATTTTTTCTTCAATAAGCTTCAGAGAGCGAAGGGTCACCGTTGCCGCATTTGCGTCTGCGCTGACCGCCATGCACAGGGGATCGAAAATTATATCCTTTTTTTCGATACCGAATTCTTTTGCACGCTCAACTATTTTTTCGGCGATTGCAAGTCTCCCCTCGGCGCTTTGGGGAATTCCCGCCTCGTCAAGGGTCAGGGCTATCAGCACGCCGCCGTATTTCTTTGCGAGAGGGAAAACCTTTTCCATGCTTTCCTCTTTGCCGTTTACGGAGTTGATAAGCGGCTTTCCGTTGTAAATGCGCAGGGCTCTCTCCATTGCGTCTGTGTCGGAGGTGTCAATCTGCAAGGGCAGGTCGCACACCGCCTGTATTTCCTCAACGGTTTTTTTGAGAACCGCCGCCTCGTCAATTCCCGGAAGTCCCACATTTACGTCAAGCACATGTGCGCCGTGGTCGGACTGCCCGATTGCCTCGCCGAGAATATAGTCCATGTTCCCCGTGTTAAGAGCCTCTTTCATCAGCTTTTTTCCCGTGGGGTTAAGCCGCTCCCCGATTAAAACGGGGGATGCGCCGAAATCTACCGCATGGGTGTAGGAGGATACAGCGCATATTTCCTTTTTCTGTACGGGTACGGGCGAAAAGCCGCCGCACAGCTTTTTCAAAGCCTTAATATATTCGGGCGTTGTTCCGCAGCAGCCTCCCGCAATGCGAACACCTTTTTCAATAAGCGCAAAAATGTCCCGTGCAAATTCCTCGGGAGAAACGTCGTATACGGTTTTCCCTCCCACAACGGAGGGAAGACCTGCGTTGGGCTTGAAAATAACGGGA
>JAQXKW010000152.1 GCA_029010655.1 Clostridia bacterium
CGAAAGGCAGGCTTCAATATCACGCTTCAGAACTGCATCGGAGGATTTATGAATCAGCGCCGGCGAATCGTAAAACACCCTCATCATTTCAAACAGTTCTTCTCTGTCCTTTTCTGTTATTCTTCTTATATTCATTTTTTCCACCCGTAATTTCAGCCGAAAGGGAGACTGTAAAGTCTCCCCTTTCACTTTATTTTACTATCTTAAACTTAGTTCCTTCTTTTGTATCTTCAAGAACCACGCCCATATCGAGAAGCTGTGCGCGGATAGCGTCCGCAGCCGCATAGTCCTTATCCTTTTTCGCCTGTGCTCTCTGCGAAATCAGTTTTTCGATTTCGGCAACAAGCTCGGGATTTGCGCTGAGTGCTTCCTCCTGACGCTTTTTCTCAGCCGCCTCACAAAGTCCCAGAGAAAGAACCTTATCGAAATCCGCAACAAGAGCTTTCTTTGTGGCGTCGTTGCAGTCCGCTTTCAGCACATCGTACAGAGCGGTGACCGCAAGGGAGGTATTCAAATCGTTATCCATTGCCTCCGTAAAGCCTGACTTCAGCTTTTCAAATGCTTCGGGATCTGTCTCTCCGTCGTCCTTCAAAGCGGCAATTCTTGCCACCAGCTTTTCGTACGCTTTTGCGGCGTTATCAAGATTTTCGTAGGTGAACACCAGAGATTTTCTGTAATGGGACTGCATGCAGAAAAATCTGTAAACCAGCGGGTCATACCCCTTTTCCTCAAGGAGAGACACCGTTAAAAATTCGCCTTTGGACTTGGACATTTTACCGTTTGAGGTGTTCAGGTGGTGAACGTGGAACCAGAAATTGCACCACTTATGACCGATATACGCTTCGCTCTGGGCGATTTCGTTTGTATGGTGGGGGAATGCGTTATCAATGCCGCCGCAATGGATATCAAGGTATTCGCCCAAATGCTTCATTGAAATGCAGGAGCACTCAATATGCCATCCGGGATAGCCCACACCCCACGGGCTGTTCCATTTCAGCTCCTGGTCGTCAAACTTGGATTTTGTGAACCACAGGACGAAATCTGCCTTATTTTTCTTGTTTTCGTCCTTTTCAACGCCCTCACGGACGCCGTCCTGCAAATCCTCCTCCTCAAAATTATTGAAAACGTAATACTGGCTGAGCTTTGAGGTATCGAAATAGATATTACCGCCGGCTTCGTATGCGTAGCCCTTATCGATAAGCCCTTTTATTACCTTAATAAACTGACCGATACAGCCTGTTGCGGGCTCTACCACGTCGGGGCGTTTTATATTCAGCTTTTTACAGTCCTCGAAGAAAGCGTCCGTATAGAACTTTGCTATCTCCATAACGGTCTTATGCTCTCTTTTTGCGCCTTTCAGCATTTTATCCTCGCCCTCGTCGGCGTCGCTGGTAAGGTGTCCCACATCGGTAATGTTCATAACACGCTTAACGTCGTAGCCCGAATAGCGCAGATACTTTTCAAGCACGTCCTCCATTATATAGGAGCGCAGATTGCCTATATGAGCAAAATGATACACGGTAGGCCCGCAGGTATACATGGAGACCTTTCCGGGCTCGTTTGTTATAAACTCCTGTTTGTCGTGTGTCAGTGAATTATAAAGCTTCATCATTATTATTACCCGCCTTGATAGGTTTATTTTTTGCAAGAAATAGGAATGCAAAGGTCAGCATAAACAGACCTGCACTTATAAGTAATATTGCAATCAGTTCGAGAGGGTTCTCCGGCAAGAGCACTGCAAAACAGCTTGAAAAATTGAAGGCAAAATGTACGGCAAAGGGCGCCCACAGGGAATCGAATTTTTCAAGAGCCGCCGCAAATATGAGCCCCATAAAGGTGGCGTATACGAACTGCTCCAAATTGCCGTGCGCCGCGCCGAAGGCTACTGCCGACAGGACTATTGCCGCCGGAACGGGAAGAATTTTTCTGAGCCTTGTATAGATGATCCCGCGGAAAAGAGTTTCCTCAAGCAGGGGAGTTATAACCCCCAGATACAAAATTTCCGATATGGGATTTGCGTTGGCAAGAATTTTCTCAAAGGTTTCTCCGGCGGAAAACTCCGACATTGACGGGAAAAAGGCATACAGAACGCAAAGCCCGATTGATATGGCAAACTGCCCCGCAACGCCCAGCACGGTAAGTCCGCAGAATGAGCCTCCGGAAATCAGGTTCAGTCTTACTTCCTCGCCGAAATTCTTATGTCTCACTTTGAATATAAGGAAGAAAACAAGCAGTACCGATACGGCGCTGAGAATGCCCACCTCGCAGTATCTTTCGGATATTTTTGAATAAAACTCGTCTATATCTATTTGGGGAAAGCCGGGCAAATCCCGCACGATGCACAGCTCGTGGATAAATTCCGCGCCTACGGTTATTGCGAAATACAGAGCATAAAATCCGAAGCACGCAAGCAAAGTAATTATCGCTTTTCCCGCCGGGGACATCTGCAAGGCTAAGGGACTTCCGCACCACGGGCAAAATCTGTCCTTGGGGGAATACAGACTGCCGCCGCAGTTCTGACATTTATATGGTTTTTTCATTGTATGAACCCTTGCATAGTTTTTGTTAATTTACCGTTCTCCCGCATATATTCCGAACATATGGGAGAGTCTCAGGCACAGTCACGGCCGCACACCTTAGCCTTCATTGACACGGACTATAACTCCGTCTTCAAAATAGCCGGTATAGGTTCTGCCGCCCGGCCATGTATATGTGCCTTTTCCCCACATGGTATTGTTTTTGAACTCGCCCGTGTAGGTTTCTCCGTTGGCAAAGGTATAGGTGCCGTTGCCGCTTCTTTCGTCGTCAACAAAGCCGCCCGTATAAACGTCTCCGCCGGCGTAGGTATAGGTGCCCTCGCCGTTTTTCATATCGTTTTTATACTCGCCCTCGTACACGGAGCCGTCGGAAAACATATATTTTCCCTTGCCGCTTTTCATATCATTCTCAAAGGAGCCCTCATAGTAAGAACCGTCGGAAAAAGTGAATTTTCCCTCTCCGCTTTTCTTTCCGTCCTTAAAGGACCCTTCGTACACATCGCCGCCCACGTAGGTCATTTTTCCCGTGCCGTTAGGCTTATCTACTGCGAATTCTCCCTCGTAAACGTCACCGTTGGCAAAGGTGAGCTTTCCCGTGCCGTGCTTTACCAAATCGCTCATTTCGCCCTCGTACACGTCTCCGTTGGAGTATTCGATAGTGCCGTTTTCGGAGTTTATAGTGGCGGTAAGCCCCTCCACTTCATCTGCGCCGCTGTACGATATTTTGCCCTTTTTGGGGTAGCCGGAA
>JAQXKW010000153.1 GCA_029010655.1 Clostridia bacterium
TGAATAAGCACGGTTTTTCCCACTCCGGCTCCGCCGAAAAGTCCTATTTTTCCACCCTTGGGATAAGGCTCCAAAAGGTCGATTACCTTTATACCCGTTTCAAGTATTTCAACGGCGGGGTTCTGCTCCTCAAAGGAGGGAGCTTTGCGGTGTATGCTCCACCGCTCGCAGTTTTCGGGCAGGGGGTGTTCACCGTCGATGGTATCACCGAACACGTTCATCATACGCCCGAGAACGCTTTTCCCTACGGGAACGGTTACCGTATCTCCCGTACTCTCAACCTTCATGCCCCTTGAAATGCCCTCGCACCCGGACAGCATAATACATCTTACCTTAGTGGAGGAAAGATGGAGCGACACCTCCATAACACGGTTTTCCTTTCCCACGGAAAGCACAAGAGCCTCTTTAATTTTCGGAAGGCACCCTTCGGGAAACTCTACGTCCGTAACGGAGCCTTTTACTTCAACTATGGTACCGGTCAAGCTTTTCACTCATCCTTTCTTGCGGCGCTTCCCGCAGATATTTCCGTAAGCTCACGGGTAATCTCGCTCTGCCGCACATGGTTATACTGAGCCGTAAGCTCTGACAGTAGCTTTTCCGCATTGTCGCAAGCCGCCTTCATGGCGGTCATACGTGCGTTCTGCTCACTGCAGAAGCTGTCGATAAGTGCGCTGTAAATATATCCCGCAACATAGCTGGGAACTATATTTTCAAGCACCTCCTCCATTGACGGAGAAAATTCAAAGGGCTCGGTTATCTCTTTTTCGGGCGCATGGTCCATAAAATCTCCCCTGTGAAAGGGAAGAAGTCTTTCACAGCGCACATCTGAGCGCATGCCGTTTACAAAATCCGTATATATTACAAAAATCTTCGCATACTTTCCTGAGTTATAGCCCTCCAGCATCAGGTCGCATATTTCTCTGGCACGCTGGAAGGTGGGGTTTTGCGCCGTATACAGAAAGCTCTCGCTGACGGGAATATTATGGCTGTGAAAATAATGTCTGCCGTATTCTCCCACCACGAACAGCTCGTTTTCCCCGTGGGAACGGAGCTTTTCTTCTGCGGTTTTTATCACCTTCAGGTTATAGGCCCCCGCCAGACCCTTGTCTGCGGTCACCACAAGATAGGCGTATGCGCCAGGCAGCTCGTGTTCCCCTGTGGGGGGATAGAAATATCTGCTGTTTATCTTTCCGTTTACACGGAAAATTCTTTTTATTTCACCCTGAATGGCGTGGAAATACGGTCTTGTTTTTGAAAGCTCTCTCTTTGCCTTCTGCAATTTTGCGGTGGCGATAAGCTGCATTGCTCCCGTTATCTTCTCCGTGTCCCGTACGCTGTTTATTCTGCTTTTGATTTCTTTAATGTTCAGCATATTACAGTATCACTCGGGCGGCGGCGCCGATTATTTCCGCCTTGTCCTCGTCGGTGAGCCTTTCGGTTTCGTCAATTCTCAGGCAAAGCTCCGAATGCTCTCTCTCGCAAAGGTCAATTAAGGACATAACAAAATCTCTGCTCTTTTCCGGCTCAACGCCGTCAAGAGCCTTACTGCCGGCGGCAACAAGGGCGATTACCTCCCCGTGGTGGGACATGGGACGGTTCTGAGGCTGACGGAGCAGGCGCATAAGCCGCTGACCGTGACAAAGCTGTGCTTTCGTTGTCTCGTCAAGGTCTCCCGCAAACTGGGTAAACACCTCCATCTCCCTGTACTGTGCAAGGTCGAGGCGGAGAGTTCCCGCCGCATACTTTACCGCCTTTGTCTGGGCGTCGCCGCCCACACGGGACACGGAAAGACCCACGTTTACCGCAGGGCGCTGACCCGAATAGAACAGGTCGGATTCCAGAAAAATCTGACCGTCCGTAATGGAAATAATATTTGTGGGGATATATGCGGAAACGTCTCCCGCCTGAGTTTCAACTACGGGGAGCGCAGTCATACTGCCGCCGCCCCGTTTTTCCGACAGATGGGCGGAACGCTCCAAAAGTCTCGAATGGAGATAGAAAACGTCTCCTGGGTATGCTTCCCGTCCCGGTGCTCTGCCCAAAAGCAGGCTGAGAGAACGGTACGCCACGGCGTGCTTTGAAAGGTCATCATAAACGATAAGCACGTCACGTCCCTTTTCCATAAAATATTCGCCCATGGCGCACCCCGCATAGGGTGCAAGATACTGGAGCGGCGCGCTGTCTCCCGCAGTTGCGCTGACCACAATCGTATAGTCCATTGCGCCCTTTTTCTCAAGGGTATGCACAAGAGAGGCAACGGAGCTTGATTTCTGTCCTATGGCAACGTATATGCAGATTACGTTTTTATTTTTCTGATTGAGTATTGTATCAACGGCTATTGACGTTTTTCCCGTCTGTCTGTCGCCGATTATAAGCTCTCTCTGACCCTTGCCTATGGCGAACATGGAGTCGATGGCAAGAATTCCCGTTTGGAGAGGTCTTTTTACAGGGGCTCTGTCAACAATGCCGGGGGCGGGGGACTCTGCGGGGCGGTATTTATCCGCCGCAACAGCCCCTTTTCCGTCAACAGGCTCGCCCAGAGCGTTTACCACTCTGCCTATAAATTCTTCTCCCACGGGCACTCCCGATATACGTCCCGTGCGGCGCACAAGGGTACCCGCCGCAACGCCTGCGTCGGAGGCATCTCCGAAAAGCACGCAGCCTACGCACTTTTCCGTAAGGCTCTGCACCATTCCCCGAAGTCCGCCGGCAAAAATGAGAATTTCCCCGTAAAAGGCGCTGTCAAGTCCGCTGACCGTGGCTATTCCGTCGCCCACCGTCAGCACCCTTCCGATTTGCTCGGCGCACGCCTTCGGCGTCCAGTCGTGAAGATTTTCCCTAATAAGGGGAATAAGCTCTCCGTCCCTATTCGCCAGATTTTTTAGGCTTTCTTTAAGCTGTTCCAGTCTCGCTTCACGGGTCCAGTTGAAAACATCGTTTCCAATCTGAAGCCGAAAGCCGTCGGAAAGCTCCCTTTCCTCTACGAAAACAAGCTCCGTTTCTTCCCCGTATTTCTTTCGGAGAAATGCCAGAAAGCGCCCCTCCTGCTCTGAGGTGGGCGCCGAGGCTGAATACAGATATGCTTTATTGTCAGTTGTTTTGTCCGTCATAGCCGTCAATACCGTCGAGGAAGCCGTCGTATGCTTCCTTTGAGTCTTTATAAACTATTTTCTCCGCCGCCTCCGCGGCAATGTCGCAAATGTCCTTTTTCGCCGAATCGAGAATTTCTTTTCTCTCGGCTTCTGCCTGCTGCTTCGCCGCAAGAACTATTGCAGAGGCTTCCTCCTGCGCCGACTTGCGAAGTCGGTCAGCGTATTCGTCAAGCTCTTTCCCCGCCGCCGCCTTTTTCTCCGCTATTTCCTTATCTGCGTCGGAGAGCTTTTTTTCATACTCTTCCTTTGCAAACGCCGCTTCGGAGAGAATCTTTTCCGCATTTTCGCTGTCCGTTTTATACTTTTCCTCCCGTTTTGCCATAAACTTTTTCACGGGGTTATACAGTATAAAATAAAGACCGCCGAAAAGGATTACGAAATTGAGCATATGCAGAAGTATCTGCCGTATGTCTATATTTAACGGTAAGTTCATTTCTGTTTCCTTTTATTAATGCTCTTAAAGCACGAAAATAATAAGAATTGCCACGATAAGCGCATAGATTATTGCAGTCTCGATAAACACTAGACCCATCATCATGGTAGTACGGATACTGCCTGCGGCTTCGGGCTGTCTTGAGGTGCCGTCCACAGACTTATATACTGCCATTGCCATTGCTACGGCGCCTGCTCCTGAGGCTACGGCGATAATAACTGCGGCGGCAATAGCCTTTGCGGAAACGGCGTCCGTTTCGCCGCTTTCTTCTTCTGCGGCGGTTTCGGGAGCCTCCGTTACCGTATCGGCAATATCTTCCTCAGCCGCAAGCACGGGCAGAGAAACCAAAGAGAGCGTAATTGCCGCAACCATAATTACAATCAGAGCTTTCACAAATCTTTTCATTTTCTTTATCCTTTCGATTTTGCCTTTTTAGGTTTTTTCTCTGTTGATTCACCGTAGAACTGTGCGGTGAGCATTGTAAGCACGTATGCCTGAATTACGGCGTGGATAAGGGTGAAAAGCACTCCCACTATCACCGGCAAAACAAAGCTCAGTGCGAAATAATAATATACCAGCTCCGTTACCAGCGCGCCTGACAGCAGTGCGCCGAAAAGACGGAAGCTCATGGACACGGGAAGTGAAAAATCTTTAAGAGCCGTGAAAAAGCCCTTGGGACCCGCCGCAATCAGTCCTCCCATAAGGATTACCGAATAGGACATAACTCCCAGCGATATGGCTCCGTTTATATCGGCAAGGGGCGCAGGCATTGAAACCGAAAGCCCCGACGCCGAAACCACCTGAAAGCCAAGCAGCTCAAACAGCGTTCCCACGAAAATATAGGCGCCTGCCGTAAAAATATATGCGCTTAAAAATCTGTTTCTGTGGGGGCTTTTTTCCTTTGCCATACCGTCGAAAAGTCCCACAGCCATTTCAAGCACCGACTGGAGCTTTCCCGGTATTTCCCGAAAACGGGGAACGGCGAAAATCCTTAATATTACTGCGGCAACAAGCAATATACCCGTCACCGTATAAGCCGAAATAAGTCCCGGATTTACCCTGAGTCCGAAAAAATCCACCTTTACGCTGTCATGAAGCACGGCGTCACGCATTACTTCCTTTACCGTTTCGCCCTCTCCCCCGGTATCGCCCGCAAGGATTATTCCCGCAAGGAGCAGGGCAATGACGGACAGAAAAACGATAAATCTTATTCTGAACTGTTTTTTGGTCATTTGCCTCTATCACTTCTTTCAAGCAGAAAATGCACCGTGCCGCAGCGGCAGGTGCATTTTCATCTGTCATACTGTTTGCAACCAATTGCATATTTTATATTCACCGCCGTGCTTTGTCAAGACATTTTCGCTTTTTTATCATTTTTTACCTATGCTCGCCCGTCAGCTTTATAATAAGTTTCAGGTCGTCGGGCTGACCTCCCCTGCCGCCGTATGCCGCTTTGTTTCGGCGAAGGGCGCCGCATACGGTACAGCGGTGGGTTATAATATAGCCTTTTTTTGCGTCGGGCTCGGCAAAAACAGGCTCCATAAGCCCGCCGCAGTCGGAAAGCCTGTCCCCGGGGTTTTCGTCCAGATGCCTGCTCCAAAGGCAAAAGGGGCAATGGTTGCGGGAGGTATAGCCCAAGGGGGGGACTTCCTTTCCGCAGTGACCGCATATAAAGCCCGAGTCGTTTTTTGTAAATCTTTTGGTTTCCATATTTGTCCTTATTTGAATATTTTTTCGCAGGTAGGGTAAAATAGTCGTGAACTAAAAGAAAAGGAGAATATTATGAAAAATATACTCAAAACCCTCGCATTAACTCTCGTCCTTATGCTGACTCTTGTTCCCGTATTCGCATGCACCGCTTTTGCGGCGGACACCACCGACCTTATTGAAAGCACGGACACCCCCTCCGGCAAGGACACGGACAACGTGACCGATAACGGCACGGACAACGGTCTTGCGGGAGATGAAACAGGCTCTGTTACCAACGATAACAACGAAAATGACAACGGGAATAACAACGGGAATGACAACGGTACTGATAACAGCAACGGCACCGATAGAGACACAGACAAAAACGAAGGTCTCGTTTCCGATATTGAATCGGCTATAACTGACAACAACGGTAATAACGGAAACATTTCCACAGGGGACGACGGCACAATCGACAACAACACCGACAACAAAGACAAGAGCATGAACACATGGGTCATCGTTATAGCTATTATAATCGTTGTTGCCATTATCATTCTTATTTTCGCAATGATGCCCAAAAAGAAGGATTAATTCTTTCGCCGCAAAGCGGCGATACATATTATTTCACTATTTTCCCACGCAGAAGCGTGCGAAAATCTCGCCTACGATTTCCTCCGAAACGCCCCGTCCGTCAAGCATTGAAAGGCTTGCCAGCGCACTTTCCGCAAGGGTGCATACTGCGTCTGCGGCATCTCCCCTGCGAAGCCCCTCCAGCGCCTCGCAAAGCATGTCCCGTGCATTTTCCACGGTAGCCTTATGGCGCGCGTCCCAAAGGAGAGCGTCAGAGGAAAGGGACAGGTTGTCCTCATTGAATATTTCCGAAACGGCACGGTACAGCTTTTCTGTGCCGCTTTTTGTTTTTGCGGACATTATTACCGTTTTGTCGCTTACCTCTGCAATCTCGTCCTGTTCAACGGCAAAGGGCAGGTCCGACTTGTTTATAACAGAAATTTTCGGCTGGATTTTTTCCGACAAAGCCTCTATCAGCCGCCTGTCGTCGCTGTCAAGAGGTCTTGACCCGTCGAAAACGGTTATTATAAGCTCGGCGCCCTCCATACATTCAAGGGCTCTTTCAACGCCTATTTCTTCAATTTTGTCTCCCGTCCGGCGAATTCCCGCCGTATCTGCAAGGCGGAGGGTTATCCCCCCTGCGTCAACGGTTTCCCAAAGGGTGTCTCGGGTAGTGCCCGCTATATCGGTTACTATTGCCTTGTCCTCTCCGCAAAGGAGATTGTAAAGAGAGCTTTTTCCGCAGTTAGGGGAGCCGCAGATAACGCACACCACGCCGTCGGCGACGGCACAGCCCGTTTTATAGGTGCGGATAAGCGAATCCAGCCCCTCTATTGCACGGAGAAACACATTCTCCATGTTTCTCTCGCCCTCGTCGCCCAGGTCCTCCTCCGGGTAGTCGATAGTCGCATAAAGAGCGGAAAGAACGCCCAGCAGTTCTTTTCTTATATTCTCCGTTTTTTCTCTGAGCTTTCCCCGTGCCGCCCCGGACGCAAGCCTTCTGCGGGAGTCGGTGTCGGCGTCAATAAGCCGTCCCACCGCCTCCGCCTGTGTCAGCGAAAGCTTTCCGTTGACAAACGCTCTTTTCGTAAATTCTCCGGCGGGAGCGGGAGAAGCGCCCGCCTTGAACACGGCTTCAAGCACCGCTTTTGTTACCGCCGTGCCTCCGTGGCAGGAAAGCTCCGCTGCGCTTTCCCCCGTAAAGGATTTTCCTTCCTCAAAAAAGGTGGCGATACCCGTATCTATAACCTCGTCCCCGTCGACTATTTCTCCGAAGGAGGCAAAACGGGGATTTTCCCACGGGGCTTTCCCTGCGGGGCGAAAAATTTTTCTGAGAATTTTTTCGCTGTCGCCGCCGCTTATTCTTATTACCGCAATTCCGCCTTTTCCTCTCGGGGTGGAAACTGCGGCTACCGTTTCAAACATTTTCTTATTCCTTTACAGTTATTTTTTCTATCTCGCACACATAAAGCTTGTGAAAATCGTTATTCTGATAGTTTTTCATAATTGACATATCAAGCATATTTTCTTTCTTTACCGTGTCTGCATATATTTTGCGGCACTGAACAACTGCCGTTGCTTCTTCAAAGGAATAGAGCCCCTCTCCCACATTCACGGGGGTAAGTCCCGCTTCCTTTATTTTGTCGCAGTCCCTGCCGCTTTTTGTTCCGCAGATTTTCAGAGCGTTTTTCTGCTCGCCGCCGAAAAAGGACAGGGTCATTCTGTCGCTTTGCTCCGTAAATTCGTAGGTATATCTCTGAGGACGGATAAATACAAACGCCACGGGCTTTCCCCAGAGAATGCCCATGCCGCCCCAGCTTGCGGTCATGGTATTGAACGCTTTTCCCTCTCTGTCGGAGGCGGTGACAAGCATCCAGTCCTTATCTATCATTTTGAATACGTTATCCCGTAATTCGTAAGGTGTTATCTCTCTCATACAAAAACTCCTTTAATTAAAATCAGCCGATTTCGGCAGAATTTTTTCAGAAATTGCCGCCGTTCCAGCCCCACTCGGAGTATCCCGAATAGGTAACGTATATTCTGTCGGGAGAAATTCCGAGACAGGAGCTTAAAATTTCGCACAGCTTTCCCGTCATGGTGTCGCAGGAGCGGTGCTCGATTTTTCCGAAAATTTTCACCTCGACAAATGCGCTGTCCTCGGAATTGTCGCCTCTCATCCAAAGATGGCATCCGCCGGAAAACTCCGTCATAAGCCACGCTTCGCTCTTGCCGGGGAAGGTTTCAATAGCCTTTCCGAGCTCTGCCTTCAGAGCCGCTTCCTTCTCCGCTGAAATTTCTTTTGTTGTTTTTACTCCGATGTACGGCATAATTCTTCCTCTTTTCTTTTTTTATTATTTTAACCCATTTTTATTTGTTTTGCAACTGTTGATTTATTCAAATAATTGTGATACAATTCAAAACTGAAGGGTGGGAGAAAAATGAAAAAGAAAAATATACAGACAGACTGCGAAAGCTGTATGTATTTCGATTACGACGAGGCGGCGGATGAAGATATTTGCACGCTGGACCTTGACGAGGACGAGATGATCCGTTTTTTGGAGCATCCGTACTCCCAATGCCCTTACTACAAATTCTACGACGAATACAAAACTGTTCAAAAGCAAAACTGAAAGGAATTTCACTATGGACAGAAAGCTGAAAATCGGCGTTTTCGGCGCCGGACGGGGAATCGCCATGATGACCGTCCTTTTCGATCACAAGGATGCGGAGCTTGTTGCAGTTTGCGACAAATACGAGCCCAAGCTTGAGGAAACCAGAAAAAAGGCTGAAGAAAAAGGCAAAGAAATCGGTCTTTATACCGATTTCGATGAATTTTTAAGACACGACATGGACGCCGTGGTGCTTGCAAACTACGCCACGGAGCACGTTCCGTATGCAGTTCGCTGTCTTAACGCCGGAAAGCACGTGCTCAGCGAGGTGCTCCCCTGCGAAACGCCCGCTCAGGCGGTTGAGCTTATCGAGACGGTTGAAAGAACAGGTCTTGTATATGCTTATGCTGAAAACTACTGCTATATGAACCACACCTTTGAAATGTGGCGCAGATACAAAAACGGGGACATAGGGGACATAATGTACGGCGAGGGCGAGTATATTCATGACTGCTCCTCCATATGGCCCGAGATTACATACGGCGACAGAAACCATTGGCGCAACAGAATGAATCCCAACTTCTACTGTACCCACTCGATAGGTCCCATGATGACCATTTGCGGAAAACGTGCTGTTTCCGTTGTGGGCTTTGAATGCGTTCCTCCCGAAAACATGCTGGAGCTGGGCTCCTGGAGAGGTGCGGGCATTGAAATGATTACCCTTGACAACGGAGCGGTGCTGAAAAGCATACACGGGGACTTAAAACGTGAGCCTGCCAGCGTAAACTATGAGATTTACGGTCAGAAGGGCATGATGGAAACCGGACGCCTTGAGCCCTTGAAGCAGTTCAACGTATATATTGAAAGCGAGAAGCGATGCGTGGGCAATTGGGAAAGCTACGACCCGGAGCATTTTATCGAAAAAGAGAGCGCAGACGCCATCGGCGGTCATTGCGGAAGCGATTTTTATGCGACACACTTGTTTATAGAAAGAATTCTGGGCCGTCCCGACGGTGTGGAATGGACTATCGACGTGTATCAGGCAATGGAATGGGGTATG
>JAQXKW010000154.1 GCA_029010655.1 Clostridia bacterium
CGATTACATGGAAGGCAAAATGGCTACCACGAAAATCGAAGTGAAGTCAAAGGGAGAAAAGAGCTTTGACCTGACCGTTTACAAGCGTGAAGGCTCCTTTGACGGCAGACAGAAAACCGCAGAATCTCTGCCCTCAGACCCGGATATTCCCGCAATGGGAGACGTTACCTCCTTTGATGTTGCCGTATTCGGCGAGGCAAAATCGGTAACTCTCGGCGGAAAAGCCGTTGACTTTAAGGTTTGCGACGGCAAAACTACGTTTAACGTTTGCCGTGACGCACACAGGGAAAGCGATCTTACCTTTGCCGTAGAGCTTGCGTAAATTTTTTCGCCGCTTTCTTTAAAAAGAAAGCGCCCCAAAGAAACAAAACTAAAAAAGCTGTTGTAAGCGGTTTCACCGCTTACAACAGCTCTTTTTAGTTACACGTCAAGCTTTGCCACGTCTTCAAAGGTTTCGCGGCGGATTGCCACCCTTGTTTCTCCGTCAGGTGCTATAAACACCACGGGGGGACGGGGCACTCTGTTATAGTTTGAGGACATGGCGTAGTTATACGCTCCCGTAACAAGCACCGCACCCCGCTTGTCAACCCCTGTTGTTTGGGAAGGCTACAAGTATTAACTTATTTGTGGGCAGAGCGGTGAATCCCGCCCATCATAATCTAGATTTGCCTATCAACTTTATCATCAAAACGAATCTGATGTAGGAACTTTCCTTTTGCCTTAAGGAAATAGGCAAAGGAATCAATGTCAGCTATTACTGTTGAAATATTTATAAAAGCCGATGGTGTTCCCCTGTTTTTACCGTTCAGTTATAAAGATAGTCAGTGTTATAAAATGCTTATCGTGGGATATAACGATTATTTTTTCATATTTTTTGTTGCTTTTTACAAAATTATAGTGTATATTGTTATTAGAAATAGTAATATTAGTGAAAAATGGGGGGTGAGTGACAATGTGATGCTTTTAAGGATAAAGTAAGTCTGTATTAACTTAAAAACTAATTATTAATGAAGGAGAGTTAATTAAGTCAAAATTCATGTCAAACAAATGTCTTAGGTTCTTTTTGGTTATGTTGTTATTTGTTTCCCTTGTTTTGCTTAGTATAACTCCTACTCATGCTTTGTCCTATTCGCTAACAACATCCGATAATGTCCCTATCACATCCGATTTTATCATAAATGCAACCGCATCAATAAATGACAATGTTATATCTTTGTCGAGAACAACGTCAATAGAAAGCAATAATTATAAATGTGATACTATTTATATAATTCCAGCAGAAGGAGTATCAGCAACTTATTTATTAAACGAATTAACTGAATATGCTCAAAGACAATCATCTAATGCAAGGGGTAGTATATCAGTTGAGGAATGCGATCCTTCTATTTCCGTAAAATGTAGGCTATGCACCTACTTTACAAGGGTTTCTTCACAGTATGGTATTGCTTCAAAAGTAACAAGCGTTAGCGGGGGATACAGAATAATTGACAGATCGGTTTCTGTTATTGGACAGTCTCTAATTTATGGTTCGACCGGAAAAAGTTCTTCAACAGGACTAATGAAAACTCAAAATGCATCAGCCACCCCAACAACTTCATCTTGGTCGTATACTGCTCCTACAGGCTGGCATTACATTGTGGAGACAGCCACCCATAATATCGGATCCAGCTGTGAGTTCACTCTAAAACGTGCTGGTTCAACATGGAGCTTTACTATGTATAGTATTGTTTCGCAGGGATAAGGATTAACAATTGATATGATCATCGAAAAATGTAAAAAATTCACGAACCTTTTGTACATTTCAGCATCTCTTTTATTGCTTGTTTTGCCGTTTGCGGCAGATGCTTTGTACCGCTGGGCAGAAGAGTACTGCAAGCACACCTTTACTATTCAATGGAAGTACATTTCCCTCTACACCGCATTCATTGTTTTAGGACTTCTTTTGCCCCTGCAACTTTATTCCTATCTGAATTGCTCTGCAAAAAGGATTGTTCCCGCACTCATTTGCATCGGATTTGCGGCGGAAACGGTTTGGCTTTACTATACGGGCTTTTTCGGAAGCTTTGTTGCCTGTTTTCTCTTTGTTTCAATACTGATTGAAACAGTAATACCGAAAAGCAAAGCATAGCTTTATCAACCGCAAAATAACAGGACCAACGGCTATGGCGTTGGTCCTGTCTTATTATTTACACGTCAAGCTTTGCCACGTCTTCAAAGGTCTCACGGCGGATTGCCACCCTTGTTTCTCCGTCAGGTGCGATGAACACCACGGGGGGACGGGGCACTCTGTTATAATTTGAGGACATGGCGTAGTTATACGCTCCCGTAACAAGCACCGCAAGCTTGTCCCCTCTCTGCGGCTTTGCCATGAGCATATCCTCTCCGATAAGGTCTCCCGACTCGCACAGCCGTCCTGCCACGGTTGCGGTAAAATCACGCTCCGCCGCCGCACGGCTGGCGTTCAACACCGTATAGTCCGACTTATAAAGCGCATATCTGGGGTTGTCCGACATGCCTCCGTCTACGGAAACATAGCTTTTATACCCTGTTATGGTCTTTACGCTTCCCACCGTATACACGGTAACGCCTGCGTCGGCAACTATGCTTCTGCCGGGCTCAAGAAGAATCTGCGGCTCGGGGAAATTGTTCGCCGAACAGCACTTTTTAATCTCCGCAGAAACCAGGCGCAGATTTTCGGGAATTGAAAATTCCGGGTCGCTTTCCACGTATCTTACGCCGTAGCCGCCGCCTAAATTGAGCACCGTCAGGGTTTTGCCCGTTTGTTCCCGTACTGCCGCCATAAACGCTATCATAATATGCGCCGCATCGATAAAAGGCTTTGAATCAAAGCAAAGGGAGCCTACATGGCAATGAAGACCTACAAGCTCAAGTGCGGGGAGCGTCAGAAGCTCTTTTATAAGCTCCATAGCCTGTCCCGTTTCAATAGCCGTTCCGAACTTTGAATCCACCTTGCCCGTATTTATTGCCTCATGGGTATGGGGGTCAATGCCGGGGGTTACACGGAGAATAACACGCTGAGTTATTCCCCTGTCCTTTGCCTGAGCGGACAGGGCGTAAAGCTCCTCTCTGTTATCGCAGATAAAGGTGCCTACGCCGCAGTCAAGGGCGTATGAAATATCCTTGTCCGTTTTATTATTTCCGTGGAAATATGCTTTTTCCATGGGAAAGCCCACGGAATTTGCCGTATAAAGCTCTCCGCAGGAAACTATATCCGTTCCCATGCCCTCGCTGTGGGCGATTCTGTACATTTCCTTACAGGAAAGCGCCTTTGAGGCAAACAGGGGCATACTGCCCGGGGCGAAAACCTCCCGCATTGTTTCCGTGTACTCACGCATACGCATTCTGACACGTGCCTCGTCCATAAGCATAAGGGGCGTGCCGTAGCTTTCCGCCAGTTCAACCGTATCTCTCCCTGCCAGCGTCAGATGTCCTTCATCATTTACGCCCAAATTTGTGTGAAGCATTTTTCCCATTACATTAAGTTCCGTATCAAGCATCAAAGCACCTCCCTAAGTCTTCTGACAGCCTCTGCGGTCAGCTCATGGGTTGAAAAAGATGTCAGGCGGAAAAAGCCCTCTCCGCATTTGCCGAAGCCCTCGCCGGGGGTACCCACAATATTGGCTTTATCCAGCAGATAATCGAAGAATTCCCAGCTTCCCATTCCGTTGGGACACTGGAGCCACAGATAGGGTGAATTCTTACCGCCCGTATAGTAAATTCCCTTTTCGTCAAGAACGGACGCAAGCATTGCGGCGTTTTCACGGTAATATGCTATATTTTCGTAGCAAGCCGCCATGCCCTCGGGAGAATACGCCGCCTGCGCCGCACGCTGTACGGGATAGGATACGCCGTTGAATTTCGTCGCCTGTCTGCGTGCCCAAAGGTCACGGAGGTGAACGCCGTCGAAAACAAGCTCGGAGGGCACCACCGTATAGCCGCAACGGGTTCCCGTAAAGCCGGCGGTTTTTGAGAAGGAGCATATCTCCACGGCACACTCACGGGCGCCGGGCACAAGATACACGGAGCGGGGGCAATCGTCCGTAATAAAGGCTTCATATGCCGCATCAAATATAATAAGCGAGCCGCTCTTTTTTGCAAATTCCACCCACCGGGCAAGCTGCTGTGCGGAATACGCCGCGCCGGTGGGGTTTCCGGGTGAGCATAGATAATAAACACCTGTGCCGCAGTTTTCGTCGGGCATGGGCAAAAAATCGTTGTCCCGTCCTGAGGGCAGGAGGGTTATTCTGCGACCGGACATTACGTTTGAGTCTCTGTAAACGGGGTATACCGGATCGGGAAGATATATATCGTTATCCCCCAGAACGTCAACAAAGTTTCCGCAGTCGCTTTTTGCGCCGTCGGAAACGAAAATATCGTCGGCGGGCATTTCAACTCCCATTTCGGCATAATGTGCGCTTATTGCCTCACGGAGAAAGTCGTAGCCGTATTCCGGAGGATAGCCTCTGAAGGTTTCTGCCTTTCCAAGCTCGTCTGCCGCCGCCTTCATAGCGTTGACAACGCACTGAGGCAGAGGTCTTGTAACGTCTCCGATACCCATTCTGACAATATTCGCTTCAGGATGCGCCTCCTGATATTCCCTTACACGCCTGCCGATTTCGGAAAACAGATAGCTCTTTGAAAGGGCGGCAAAATTATCGTTTACTTTAATTGTCATATTCGTACACTCCCTCGTAGGAAAATTGTGCTGTTCCGTTCATTGTTATGCGCTCGCCGCAGGTGATAACCAGGTCGCCGCCTCTGAGATGTACCGTGACGGGGGTGTTTTCCGGGCAGATGCCCAGCTTTACCGCCGCACTGACAACGGCGCAGGCTCCCGTGCCGCATGCCCATGTTTCGCCGCTTCCTCTCTCCCACACACGCATTGTAAGCTCGGACTCACCGTCCACTCTTACAAACTCGGTGTTTACCCTTTCGGGGAAAAGCTCGTTGTTTTCAAATTTCGGTCCTGTTTTTTCTATATCAACGGCATACGGGTCGTCAACAAATGTAACCGCATGGGGATTTCCCACGCTGAGCGCCGTTATAAGCCATTCTTTGCCGTCTACGGTAACGGGTGAATTAATAAGCTCCCGTGTTGCGGGGACAGCCTCCGGCGAAAAATTCGGAACACCCATATCCACGCTGACGCTTTCAACCTTTCCGTCCTTTACCGTCAGATAAAGGGTTTTAATTCCCGAAAGGGTTTCAAGGGTTATAACGTCCTTTTTGACAATTCCCTTTTCAAAGAGATATTTTCCGATACACCGTGTGGCGTTGCCGCACATGGCGCCCTCGCTGCCGTCTGCGTTGAACATACGCATTTTTGCGTCCGCCTTATCTGACGAGCAGATACATACCACGCCGTCCGCCCCCACGGAGAAGCGGCGGGGGGACATTTTAACCGACAGGTCGGAGGGGTCGAAGTCCATGCCGTTCATGCAGTTTATATAGATATAGTCGTTTCCTATACCGTGCATTTTCGTAAATTCTATTTTCATCTTCTCACCATATCCTTCATATCGTAAAGTCCGTTTTCCCGTCCCGAGATAAACTGCAAAGCGCACAGAGCGCCCTCTGCAAACAGCTTTCTGTCCATCGCTTCATGCTTTAAGGTTATGCGCTGTGTATCCGTAGATATCATTACTGCATGCTCGCCGATAATATTCCCCATTCTGAGAGCATGGATGCCGATTTCGTTCTTTTCACGCTTTGCCTGGCCGCTTCTGCCGAATACGAACTGGGAATTTTCTCTTTCCTCCGCAATTTCGTTGGCAATCATAAGCGCCGTGCCGCTGGGTGCGTCCAGCTTTCTGTTATGGTGACATTCGACTATTTCAATATCGGCGTCGGGAAACGCAGCTGCCGCCTGTCTGGCAAGGGCGCAAAGGGTAGCCACGCCCAGAGACATATTTGCGCTGAGAAACACGGGTACGCTCTCAGCCGCTTTTTTTATTATCTCAAATTCATCGGGGGTTTGTCCCGTTGTGGCAAAAACCACGGGAATGTGATTTTTAACGGCAAAATCGCAGATTTCCGCCGCCGCCGTATGGTGGGAAAAATCTATTATTCCGTCGGCTGCCTCGGGACTGCAAGCGGAAATGCTTTTGATTTCAAGAGTGGGGTCCACCTTTGCCGCTACCGTCAGCCCGTCAAGGGAGCAGACGTGCTGTCCCATCCGTCCCGCCGCGCCTGTAACTATTACTCTCATACGTTTATCCCGACCTCTCTCATGCAGTCAAGCAGAACCTTTTCCTTATCCTTTTCCATACAGGTAAGGGGAAGTCTGAGTCTGTTCTCGCAAAAGCCCATGGCCGCCATTGCCGCCTTTACGGGAATGGGGTTTACCTCCGAGAAAAGTGCGTCTATAAGCGCATGGTATTTATACTGCAGCTGTGCCGCGCCTGCCACGTCTCCGGAGAAGAACAGCTCGCACATCTTAACGGTCTCACGGGGCAAAACGTTTGAAAGCACGGATATAACGCCCTGTCCGCCCAGCGCAAGCAGAGGAACTATCTGGTCGTCATTTCCCGAATAAAGGTCCAGCTTTTCGTGCACGTACGACATGGTTTCCACGATCTTCGATATATTGCCATTCGCCTCTTTAATTGCCACGATATTCTTATGATCCGCAAGCGCCTTATATGTGGAAGGCTCAATATTAACGCCCGTACGTGAGGGTACGTTATAGAGAATTATGGGGATTTTTGAGTAATCCGCAATAGAGGTATACATCTCATAGAGGCCTCTCTGTGTCGCCTTATTGTAATAGGGCGTTACCACCAGCGCCGCATCTGCTCCCGCCTCCTGCGCACAGCGCACAAGGTCAAGGGCATACATTGTATCGTTTGAGCCGGTGCCCGCGATTATGGGAACTCGGCCTGCCGCCTGCTTTACCGCAAAGGCGATAGCGTCTCTGTGCTCGTCGTCCGTCAGCGTTGAAGCCTCGCCGGTAGTTCCGCAGACAACAAGTCCGTTAATGCCGCTTTCAATCTGCCAATCGATAAGACGTCCGAACTGCTCGTAATTAATACCGTTCTCGTCAAAGGGGGTGATAAGCGCCGTTGCAACTCCTCGAAATACTGTGTTTTTCATGGTTTATATCTCCTTATCAAATAATTAACAAAAAAACGGCTTGCGGAAGCAAGCCGATGGATATACTTATACTGACAATACAAATATCCAATTAGCGATAGCACTCCGCTTTTTTGCGACAGTCTTACGGATATTATCCGGAAGCCCGCGTAAGCCCCACGCAACAGGCTCCGCTCGGCACCTGCACCTTTCACGCCGGCAACACGCTGCGCTGCGTTTCCACCGACACTACTCTTTACAAAGTGCACCTCTATCTTGCGTTTATAGTATCACATTATTTTCCCATTGTCAATAGAATCGGTAATACTTTATGTGTTTTTTCGTTATTTTATTCTCCCGTGGGTCAGGCGGCAACATGTATGCGGTTTTTACTTAAAAAACGGGGGACGCAAAGCGTCCCCCGTGTGCGGCGTCGCCGCCGGCTAGCCGCCAGCCGCTAGCTGCCGGCCGCTGAAAAAGGCTGCCGCAAGTCGGAAATTCCGACGGCGGCAGCCCTTTTTCTTTACTTTCTCACTTAAACTCGTAGCCCTTGGTAACTGCTTCAAGGTTTACGGAAAGAAGATCCGCATGCTTTGCGGAAACAACTTTTTTCAGCGCCGCTTCTACCTTGCCGTAGCTTACAACGCCCGTTTCCTTTATGAGCTTTCCGCTGATTATCATATTGGCAAGGGTGGGTGCGCCCATCTGCTTTGCCATCTGCGTTGCCGGAATATAGAACACGTCTACGTCCTCCCTCGCAACTTTTCTGTCGATAAGCGTTGAATCAACGAAAATTTTTCCTCCGGGAACTACCGCTTTTTCGTACTTATCGAGGGAGGGCAGGTTCATAACGATAAGCACGTCAGGGTTTGTAACGATAGGACTTCCCACAGGCTCGTCGCTGATGATAACGCTGCAGTTCGCCGTTCCGCCTCTCATTTCCGGACCGTATGAGGGAAGCCAGCTTATCTGCTTTTCCTCAATAAGTCCGTTATACGCAAGAAACTTTCCCGCAAACAGTATTCCCTGACCGCCGAAGCCTGCAAGCAAAATATTTGTTGTCATACCTTACTGAGCCTCCTTTGCGCTTCTGTCCTTGTAAACGCCCAAGGGGTAATAGGGAATCATTTTTTCCTCCACCCATTTAAGTGCGTTTTCGGGAGTCATTCCCCAGTTGGTGGGGCATGAGGACACTACCTCTACAAGAGAAAATCCCTTGCCGTTAATCTGGTTTTCAAAGGCCTTCTGAATTATCTTTTTGGCGTTTTTCACGTTTTTCACGTTATTTACCGCCACTCTTGCGATAAACTCGGGACCCTCCAGCGTGGAAAGCATTTCGCTGACTCTGATAGGATAGCCTGCCGTTGACACGTCTCTGCCGTAGGGGGAGGTCTGAGTGACCTGACCGGGGAGAGAGGTAGGCGCCATCTGACCGCCTGTCATTCCGTAAATTGCGTTATTTACGAAAATTACCGTAATATTCTCGTTTCTTGTTGCCGCATGGACTGTTTCCGCCATACCGATTGAAGCAAGGTCGCCGTCGCCCTGATAGGTGAAAATCACGTTTTCGGGGAGAGAACGCTTCAGTCCCGTTGCAACTGCGGGGGCACGTCCGTGCGCCGCCTCCACCATATCGCAGGTGAAATAATCATACGCCATTACGGCACAGCCTACGGGGGCAACGCCTATGGTTTTTCCCTCGATGCCCAAAGCGTCGATTGCCTCTGCAACAAGTCTGTGGATTATACCGTGGGTACAGCCCGGGCAATAATGCAGAACGGCGTCGGTAAGGCTCTTGGGCTTTTCAAATACTACTGCCATTATTCGTTACCTCCCTGCAAGTTTTTAACGGTTTCTATAATCTGCTCCGGAGACGGAATCATGCCGCCGGCACGGTTACAGAGTATAACGGGCTTTTTACATTCCTGGGCAAGTCGGATATCCTCTATCATCTGACCCATTGAAAGCTCAACGGAAACAAAGGCTTTTACCTTTTCCGCCGCTTCTCTTATGGGCTTTACGGGGAAGGGCCAGACGGTTATGGGACGTATAAGTCCCACCTTTACACCCTGCTCGCGCAGAGCGGTGATAGCGTTTTTGGACACTCTTGCCGCAATGCCGAAGGCTACGATACAGTACTCTGCGTCCTCCATCATATAGCTTTCGTATCTTACTTCGTTTTCTTCGATTATCTTATACTTCTCGTATCTGTCGAAGTTTGTCTTTTCAAGCTGTTCGGGAACAAGATAGAGAGAATTTATAATATTATGCTCTCTCTGCATTTTCGTTCCTGTTACAGCCCAGGGCTTTTCCACCGTGTTGCAGTTTTCCGCAGGTAGTTCCACAGGCTCCATCATCTGACCCATGGTGCCGTCCGCCAGAAGCATTGCCGGCATACGGTATTTATCCGCAAGGTCGAAGGCGAGGGCTGTCATATCCGCCATTTCCTGAACAGAGGCAGGGGTGAGAACTATAAGATGATAGTCTCCGTGTCCGCCGCCCTTTGTGGCCTGAAAATAATCGGACTGGCTGGGCTGGATTCCGCCCAGACCGGGGCCGCCTCTCTGCACGTTTACGATAAGTGCGGGAAGATCCGCTCCCGCTATGTATGAAATTCCCTCCTGCTTTAAGGAAACTCCGGGGCTGGAGGAGGAGGTCATAACTCTTTTGCCCGTGCCTGCTACGCCGTACACCATATTGATAGCGGAAATTTCGCTTTCCGCCTGAAGGAAGGTTCCGCCGATTTTCGGCATTCTCTTTGCCATATATGCGGCAACCTCCGTCTGGGGAGTTATGGGGTAGCCGAAATAATGGCGGCAACCGGCACGTATAGCGGCTTCGGCAATGGCTTCATTGCCCTTCATCAATACTTTTTCTGCCATGTTCACACCTCACCTTTCAACTGTTATTACGCAGTCGGGGCACATTGTTGCACAGAAGGCGCAGGCAATGCACTTTTCCCCGTCGGCAATCTCAGCAGGAGAATATCCTTTTTTATTGATTTTATCCGTTGCAATACGGATAATCCCCTTGGGGCATGCGCTGACGCAAAGTCCGCAGCCCTTGCATATATCCGTATTAAATGTTACTTTTGCCATATTAAATTAATCTCCATTCTGCCGAATTTATTTTGTCGGCACAAATAGCTTTATTAAGTTCTGCAAAGCAGGAGAGCCTTATGAAAACACTATCCCGCTTTCGTCGGTATGCTCTTTTTCTAAAAGACGGTTGGCTGGAGCTTTAAGGGAAAAAGGGCGTCTGTGCAAAGGGATTCCTCGGCGCAGGTCATTGCAATGGGAAGTCCCGACAGCTCGGAGAGCTTTTGTGCCTCCCTTTGCCACTCCCTTATCCCCTCAAGGGTTGTTTCCCGTCCTAAATTGGAATTATTCACAAGGGCGGTAAAGGGTATGCCGCAGGCCTTTTCTATCTCCTTCATGACCTCCATGGCTTCCTTTGCCGTCCTTGTCAAAGGACGGCAGAAGTTTGCCACAAAGAACATATTGTAATCGTTTTCCTCTAAAATATAGGGAGCGTATCTTCCCAAAGCGTACGCGCCTCTGTCGTCGCCGCCTATATCGAAAACCGCCGCTCTCGTTCTGTTCTGCACGAGGGAGTACACCTCCGGCGGAAGTGCGGGCAGGTCCACGTTACTGTTTGCAAACGGAAGTGAAATTACGTCAATGCCGGCACTTTTCAGCTCGTTTTCGCTGTCCTTTGTTCTGAAATAGGGGTTTACTATATCAATGTCGGCTATTGCCACATCAAGCCCCTGTTTTTTCAGATAGTATGCGAAATTTATTGCAACATTGGTCTTTCCGCTGCCGTAATGTCCGCAAAACAGGTTAACTCTTTTCATTTCATCCTTTAAGACCGAGAGGATATGTCCAGCCCATAAAGTCCTCCACGGTGCCTGTCTGTATGCCGTAAAGTGTATCGTACAGTCTCTGGGCAACCTCGCCTACCTTGCCGTCTGCTACCTGATAGTCTGTTCCCACATAGTTGAGCCAGCCGATAGGAGAAATAACCGCCGCAGTTCCGCTTGCGAAAATCTCCTTCAGCTCGCCGGTTTTGCTCGCCTCGATAATTTCGTCAATAGAGAGCTTTCTCTGCGTTACCTTAATTCCCCATCTTGTCAGAAGCTGAATTACGGAATCTCTTGTAATACCGGGGAGAATTGTTCCCGAGTCAAGGGGGGCGGTGATAACCTCGTCGCCTATACGGAAGAAGGCGTTGGAGGTTCCGATTTCCTCAACATACTTATGCTCTGCGGCGTCAAGCCACAGAACGTCCTTGCAGTTATATTTCATAGCGTCCTGAGAAGCACGCATACCGCCGCCGTAGTTGCCGCCGACCTTTGCGTAGCCCGTGCCGCCCTTTGCCGCACGGATATATTCGTTCTGGACATAAATTCTCGTGGTGGAAAGGCCGCCGTCGTTTGCCGCATAATAGGAGCCTGTGGGGCTGAGAATTACCATAAATCTGTAATGCTTTGCGGGGAGAACGGAGAAGGAAACCTCATCTCCGAACATAAAGGGACGGATATAAAGCGCAGTACCCGGAGCGGAGGGAACCCAGTCCATGTCCTCTTTGATAACCGCCTTTACTGCGGCGATAAGAAGCTCCTCGGGAAGCTCGGGCATGCACATACGCTCGTTGGTTCTTGCCATTCTTTTTGCGTTCATATCGGGTCTGAAAAGCTGAACGTCGCCGTCAGGCGTGCGGTATGCCTTCATACCCTCGAACATCATCTGTGCATAGTGAAGCACGCAGGAGGCAGGCTCAATGAGAATGGGCTCGTGGGGAACGATTCTGCCGTCGTGCCAGCCCTGACCCTCGTCCCAGTCCATGCAGAACATATGGTCTGTAAAATAGCGGGCAAAGCCCAGCTTTGTTTCATCCTCGGGTCTTTTCTTGGGATGTGTTGTTCTTGTTACAGGAAAATTGTAGTTCATACCTTATCTCCTTTATATAAATTATTTTTCATTAAAGTTTATAAAGCTCGGCTCTGCGGTCGCAGAACACGTTTATACTGCTTCTGATACCGTCAACTACGGACATGTCGCAGTCGGCGCTGATAATCCCTTCGCCGTCATCTCCCCGTGAGAGCGTTTCTCCCCACGGATCGTATATAACGGAATTTCCGCCATACACGGTTTCTCCCGCTTTTCCGCAGGAATTACAGCAGGCGACGAACATCTGATTTTCGATAGCCCTCGCTTTTGTAAGGGCAAGCAGGTGAGGTATTCTCACCTTAGGCCACTGGGACACGGTGAAAAGCACCTGAATTCCCTTCAGCGCAAGAGTTCTCGTAAGCTCGGGAAAGCGGATGTCATAGCAAATGACTACGGCGCATTTTACTCCGCCAAGCTCGAACACGGAAAGGTTTTCTCCTTTTTGAAAGAAGCCGTCCTCCCCCATGGGAGTGAAAAGATGAGTTTTATCGTACCTTGAAACGCACTCTCCCTTTCTGTCAAACACATAGGAGGAATTATACACCTTTCCCCCCGAAAAGTTTGCCACGCTTCCGGCGACAATATTGACGGAAAAGCGTTTCGCAAGGGCGCCGATTTCGCTTTTCACACGGCTGCCCTCCGTATCGCAGAAGCTTTCAAGGCTTTCTCTCGGGAAAAAGCCCGTGTTCCAGGTTTCGGGAAGCACAATAACGTCGGGGCTTTCCTTTGCCGCCTTTTCTATAAGCTTTGCCGCCCTTTTGAAGTTTTCCTCCGGGGAGGCAAAAAGCATATCCATTTGGACGCATGAAATTTTCATAGCTCAAAAGCTCCTTTTCTCAGCGTTTTTCGGGGAAAATTTATCAGAGCTTATTTCTCTGGATTTTGCCGCTGACGGTTTTGGGCAGAGAGTCACGGAACACCACAAGTCTGGGGTATTTATAAGGCGCCGTATGCTTCTTTACGTAGTCCTGAATTTCTTTTTTCAGTTCCTCGGTAGGCTCCGTGCCCTTTGTAAGCACCACGCTCGCCTTAACTATCTGCCCTCTGACCTCGTCGGGGGCGGCGGAAACGCCGCACTCAAGCACGTAGGGCAGCTCCATAATAACGCTTTCGATTTCAAAAGGTCCTATGCGGTAGCCGGAGGACTTAATAACGTCGTCCACACGTCCCACGTACCAATAATACCCGTCCTCGTCACGCCATGCGGTATCGCCAGTATGGTAATAGCCGTCGTGCCAAACCTCACGGGTTTTCTCCTCGTTTCCGTAGTAGCCGCAGAACAGGCCGCAGGGTGCGCCGTTTTCCACCTTAACAACGATTTCGCCCGTCTCACCTGCGGGAACGCTGTTTCCGTCTGCGTCAAGAAGGTCAACGTCGTATATGGGGGCAGGCTTGCCCATGGAGCCCAGCTTATGCTTTGCGCCAACCATGTTTCCTATTATCATAGTGCTTTCGGACTGGCCGAAGCCCTCGATTATCTGAAGTCCCGTCAGCTTTTCAAACTGTCTGTAAACCTCGGGATTCAGCGCCTCGCCTGCGGTGGTCATATGCTTTACGGAGGAAAAATCGTACTTGGAAATATCCTCCTTTACCATCATTCTCAGCATGGTAGGCGGAGCGCAGAAGGTAGTTATCTGATATTTTGCGAACATGGGCATTATATCGGAGGCGTCGAAGCGGTCGAAATCGTACACGAATATTGCCGCCTCGCACAGCCACTGACCGTACAGCTTTCCCCACATGGATTTCGCCCAGCCCGTGTCGGAAATAGTAAAATGAATTCCGTCCGGGTCTACCGCATGCCAATATTTTGCCGTATGGAAATGTCCCAGCGCGTATTTATAGTTATGAGCCGCCAGCTTCGGGTAGCCTGACGTGCCCGATGTGAAGAACATAAGCATAAGGTCGTCTCCGCAGGGGGCGTCCCCGCCCCTTGCATAATGAGAGCTGAACAGCGTATCTTCCTCGTTAAAATCGTGCCAGCCCTCTCTGGGCTCTCCCACGATTATTTTATTTTTGACGGTGGGACTGGTCTCGCAGGCAATATCCACCTGATTTGCCGTGTCTCCGTCGGAGGTACAGATAACGGTACTTATACCGCCTATCTGAAAACGGTACTCAAAATCGTGAGCCATAAGCTGATTTGTTGCGGGGATAGCCACGGCGCCCAATTTATTAAGTCCCAGCATTGCGAACCAATACTGATAATGCCGTTTCAGCACGAGCATTACCTTATCGCCCTTTTTAATGCCCAAGGATTTGAAATAGTTGGCGCACTGGTTGGACGCCTTTTTCATATCCTTGAAGGTAAATCTTTTTTCTTCCTTGTGCTTATCCACATAAATCATTGCCAGCTTTTCGGGCTCTTTTTCGGCAATGGCGTCCATAATATCGAAGGCGAAGTTGAATTTATCCTCGTTTTTGAATTTTATTTTTACGGGAGTTCCGTTTTCGTTCTCCTCAACGTCTATAAACTTCTGATAAACTCTTTCCTTTGTGTCTTTTTTGACCTGTGTTTTAATGTCCTCCGCCCGGGGGGTATGGGAAAGCTCCGGAATAGGCTCGCCTGTGGGGTTCAGAACTATGGCGTAGAAATTGCAGTCTCCGCCGCCCACAGCAACCATTCCGTGAGGAGTGGAGCTGTCGAAATATATGCTGTCTCCGGGGCCCAGCGTTGTTCTGTGCTCTCCCACCTGAACCAAAAGCTGTCCGTCTATTACCAGGTCCAGCTCCTGACCGTCGTGGGTGGTAAGCTCAATGTCTCTTTTCTCGGCGTCCTCGTGATACTCGCTTTTAACGTAAAGGGGCTCCGCAATTCTGTTCTGGAACGCATACGCAAGGTTATAATAGGTCATGCCGTGGGCGTTGGCGATTTCCTGCCCTGCCCCCGCTCTTGTTACGGTAAAGGATTTCAGCGTGGGGCTGTGTCCCTCGATAATATCCGTAACGTCCACGTTAAGGGCAAGGGCGCAGCGGTATATGAACGCAAAGTTCAGATCGCTGCTGCCTGACTCGCACAGCACGTATTCTTCGTTTGAAACGTCGGTTTTCGCCGCCATTTCATAGGTGGTATAGCCCTCGATTTCGCGCAGCTCCTTAATTCTCGCCGCCATTTCCTTGATTTTGTAATCAAGACCTGTAATTTGTGCCATTTTTCCTCTCTTTCGTGAGGCAAACAAAAAGCTCGCCCCAAAGTTGATTACTTTGAGACGAGCGTTAAATACGAAAACACCCGCGGTACCACTCAAATTGCACTTACGTGCCACTCAGGCTCTGACAAGCCGTATGCATTAACGCAGCAGTCACGAGAAGGGTCTACCGGCCGCGGGGGCTTTCTTCCTTCCGGCTCGGAAGCTACAGTTCAAAGCGACAATGCCGACAGCTCGCACCGACCGCTGTCTCTCTGGGGGCTTGTTCTGCTTTAACTCTCTTCGTCTAAGCCTTTATTATCTTTATAGTAAACCAACTTTCGGTATTTGTCAAGGGTTATTCCGAAAAAATTACAGCTTATTTCGCTGAATTTTTCCGCTGATGGTCTTGGGAAGCTCGTCGCAGAACACCACAAGTCTGGGATACTTATAGGGAGCGGTATGCTGCTTGACGTATTCCTGAATTTCCTTTTTCAGCTCCTCGGTAGGCTCCGTGCCCTTGGTCAGCACGATGCTTGCCTTTACAATCTGACCTCTCAGCTCATCGGGTGCGGCGGATACTCCGCACTCAAGCACATAGGGAAGCTCCATAATAACGCTTTCTATCTCGAAAGGTCCTATACGGTAGCCGGAAGACTTGATAAGATCGTCCACACGTCCCACGTACCAGAAGTAGCCGTCCTCGTCGCGCCATGCGGTATCGCCCGTATGGTAATAGCCGTCGTGCCATACCTCCCGGGTTTTTTCCTCGTCGCAGTAGTATTCCTTGAAAAGTCCCAGAGGCTCCCCTTCGTCTACCTTAATTACGATTTCGCCCGTTTCACCGTCTGCAACGCTGTTGCCGTCCGGGTCAACTATATCAACCTTATACTGGGGAGAAGCCTTACCCATAGAACCGATTTTTACGGGAGTGCCGTACAGGTTTGCAATGGTAAGAGTGGTTTCGGTCTGTCCGAAGCCCTCCGCTATCTCCAGCCCCGTTGCGCTGTTAAACTGCTTTGCAACCTCGGGGTTAAGCGCTTCTCCGGCGGTTGTCATATGATGGAGAGATGAAAAATCGTACTTGGAAAGGTCCTCTTTTATCATCATTCTCAGCATGGTAGGCGGAGCGCAGAAGGTGGTGATATTATACTGCTTGAACATAGGCAGAATATCCGCAGAGGAGAACTTGTCAAAGTCATAAACGAACACAGCGCCCTCGCACAGCCACTGACCGTAGAGCTTGCCCCAGAGGGATTTGCCCCAGCCCGTGTCGGAGATGGTAAAGTGCAGTCCGTTGCGCTCACAGCAATGCCAGTATTTAGCTGTCACAAAATGTCCCAGAGCGTAGGTGTGCTTATGCTCTACCATTTTAGGATTGCCCGTCGTTCCCGAGGAGAAGAACATAAGAGCCGTATCGTCTCCGCCGGGGGTGTCCTCGTCACGCTCGAACTTTCTGGTAAAGAGCTGATATTCTTTATCGAAATCGTGCCAGCCCTCACGGGAGCCGCCCACGATAATCTTATTGGTCAAATCGTCACAACCCACAGCCGCACGGTCTACAATTTCCGCTGAATCTCCGTCGGCGGTGCAGACGATAGCGTTGATCTTTCCCGCCTTGAAGCGGTATGTGTAATCGTGCTCCTTCAGAAGGAAGGTGGCGGGAACGGCTACTGCGCCCAGCTTATGAAGTGCCGTCATGCAGAACCAGAACTGGTAGTGTCTTTTTAAGACAAGCATTACCCTGTCGCCCTTTTTGATACCGAGAGACTTAAAATAGTTTGCGGTTCTGGCAGATTCGAGCTTCATATCCTTAAAGGTAAATCTGCGCTCGGTTTTATGCTTATCAAGATGTATCATCGCCAGCTTATCGGGATATTTGTCCGCAATAGCGTCCACAACGTCAAAGCCGAAGTTGAATTTCTCCGTATTCTTGAAGGTTATGTTCTGAAGAACGCCGTTTTCGTCCTCCTCTGTCTCCACAAACTTCTCGCAGAGAAGCTTTGTTGTGGGTCTGACAGCCGCAACGCTTGCTCTGACCGTTTCCTCCGCAGTATCGTCGCCGGGAAGCACCACGGCACAGAACACGCAGTCCTCTCCGTCTACGGCAATCATTCCGTGGGGGGTGGAGCTGTTATAATAAATGCTGTCGCCTGCGTGGAGCACCTCTTTGTTTGTGCCTATCTGCACCATAAGAGATCCGGAAAGCACCAAATCGAACTCCTGTCCCGAATGGCGGGTCAGGTGAATGGGAGAATTCTGAAGCTGTTCGGAATACTCGTATTTTACCCAGTAGGGCTCCGCGATTTTGCCCTTGAATTTGGGAGCCAGGTCGGAAATGCTGATGCCTTCCTCCTTCGCCGTGCTGAGTCCCTCGCCCTTTCTTGTTACCGTATAGCTTGAAAGCCTTGCGGAGCTACCCTCCAAAAGCTCGGTAATTTCGATACCGAAGGTAAGCGCGCATTTATGAATGAACGTAAAAGGAAAATCAGCAGTTCCGCTTTCGTAATCCTCGTACTCCTTTACGCTGACCTCGGTGGCTTCCGCCATCTGCTGTGCGGTATAGCCGAGAATTACACGCATTTCTTTGATACGTTCCGCAATCTCAAATAACTGTGTGTTGTTTTTTTCGCTCATAATATGACCCCCTGAAAAATGAAAATAGACCCGTCTCAAGACAAATGCTTGAGACGAGTCCGAAATTAACTTAATTCCGATACCCGCGGTACCACTCAAATTGCACATAATGTGCCTCTCTCAGGCTCCGACAAGCCCTATGCATTAACGCAGCAGTCACGGAAGACACTACTTATCGCAGAAAGGTCTGCAATGTTCATTCTTCGGCTCGGAAGTGATAGGATGTAAAATCTTTTCGTTATCGGGCTTGCACCAACCCCGACTCGCTGGGAACTACCGGATTTATCCGTCTTCGTCAACGCCTTTATATTCACTTTATGCACGGATTATAGCACACGGAAAATCATTTGTCAAGAGAAATATTCACTTTTTTCAAAAAATCCGACAGCTCTTTCAGCCTTCCTTATTGAAGATTTTATCGCTTTCCTCTCTCATTTTGTATTTGAGGATTTTGCCTGCGGCGTTCATGGGGAACTCATCGGTAAAGTAGAAATATCTGGGAACCTTATGGCGTGCCATTGAGGCAAGCCCGTATTCGCGCATTTCCTTTTCGTCGGAGACTTCTCCGTCTTTCAGGATTATCCATGCGCATACCTCCTCGCCCATGGTTTTATCGGGAACGCCCACAACCTGAACGTCCTTTATCTTTTCATGGGTAAGATAGAATTCCTCGATTTCTCTGGGGTAAATGTTCTCGCCGCCCCTGATAATCATGTCCTTCAGTCTGCCTGTTACCTTATAATAGCCTTCGGGAGTTCTCATGCAAATATCGCCCGAATGGAGCCAGCCGTCCTTATCTATGGCGTCCTCGGTGGCTTTGGGCATTTTATAGTAGCCCTTCATTACGTTATACCCGCGTGCTACAAACTCTCCGCTTTCTCCGTCGGGAAGCTCCTCGCCCGTTTCCGGGTCCACAATTTTACA
>JAQXKW010000155.1 GCA_029010655.1 Clostridia bacterium
CGCCATGAGCGAGGATAATTTTTCACTAAGCCAGAGCTTCAAAAACGAGGAGACCTTTACTCTGGGCGACGTCAACGGCGACGGGGCGGTTAACTCCCGTGACTCTTACGGCATCAAGGCATATGTGGCGGGCATATCAAATGAGGAAATAATTGCCGACGCCGCAGATTTTTCCGCCGACGGCACGGTTAATTCCAGAGATAATTTCTATCTTAAAGCATGCCTTTCCGGAAACAGCTCTCTCAGCGATTTTGAAAGCTCAAATCAGGTATATTCCTTCAAAATCGGCGGCGTTGATATTTCAAAATTTGTTATTGTCCTTCCAGAGGGAACCGCTTTTGATGATAATCTTTACTATTGCTACGAGCTTTTGTGGAAGTACGTTGAAAAGGCGACCGGCGTGAAAATTCCCCTTGCTTACGGCGAGACGGACAGCGCAAACGCTATATATTTCCATGAACTTCCCCTTGACTCCGAAATCGGGGAAAGGCTGGGATATGACGGATACATTTACCGTGTGGAAAACGGAAATCTCCATTTCTACGGCGCGAAGCGCGGAAACATGTATGCGGTTTATGAAATTCTTGAGGATTACCTTGGCTTTTTCTTCTGCGACAATTCCTTTACCTACACGGAGAAAAAGAGATCTGTTGACATTGCGGAGGGCACGGACAGAGAGTACGTTGCTCCCATAAAGTTCCGACATGTTCTCCATACCTTCTGGGGAAGCTCCTTCAGAAATTACTATATTGCAAGAAGGCTTAATTCCACCACAAACTCTCCGGATTCCGGAACAGAGACCTACGGCACGTATAAGGGAACAAGGCTGAGAAACGCCCATTCGTTCTACTTCTATTTGGGAATGGGTGCCGGCGTTATGCCTGAGGAGGGGACCCTTAACGAAAACGGCGAGGTTATGAGCCTTGCTGACAGATACTACGCAAAATATTTGGACGGCAAAGCCAACGGCTACATATACGACATCGTCAACAATCCGGATAAGCTGAATGAAAACGGAGCACAGCCCTGCGCTTCCTCCACAAGCGAATATGAGGTTCTGTTTTCGGGACTTCTCGATTCCATCAGAATGATAGAGGCGAGAGGCTGGGACGTTTTCCTTAATGAGGGACAGCACGTAATGTCCTTTTCCATCAATGACGGGAATAAGTACTGCATCTGCAGCATGTGCGCTGCAAAGGCAAACGGAACGAAATTAACTCTCCGTTCCTCCTACAAAAAGGAACTTGCTTACTACGGCGGAGAATATGAGCTTTCCGAGGACGGAAAATCCGCAACCTTCAAAAAGGAGGGTTATGCGGGCGTATATCTGGACCTTGCCAACAGAGCGGCAAAGGACATTCAGCAGTACTATCCCGGAGCGCATCTTTTCCAGATAATCTATAATCCGCAGGTGCCCGAAACCGTGCGCCCCTGCGAGTTTATGACCATGTGCTACTGCGCTTCCATAACAGGCTGTTCCTATCACCGCTACGGCGACAATGCGGACTGCGTAGGCTACAAGACCCCGTGGGAAACCATACATACAACGACCGAAGATGAGCAGGCAATTCTCAAATGGATAGAATACTGCCACGAAAGCGGCTGTGAGCTGTGGTACTGGATGTATCCCGAAAACTATACTTACTACCTGTTCGACCTGCCTGTTTATTATACAATATACTATAACATAACATGGCTGTATGAACACGGCATAGACGGTATTTACTACGAGGGTACGCAGGATTCCGGTGCGGAGAACTGCTTCGAGCACGTAAAGGCGTTTATGGCGGCGGAGCTTGAATGGAACCCCGCAATGACCCTTGAGGAATACGAAAATCTCACCAAGAAGTATATGAAGGCGTATTACGGAGACGGCTACGAGCACGTGTTCAGATATTTGCAGTATCTTGAGGATGCGGCACGTGCAACTAATTTCTGCTATACCTATTACTGCTGTGCCTTTGACGCTTACGATAAGGCGTATATAGACGAGCATTACGAAGAAATGAGAGCGGAGGCTGTAAAGGCTGTTGAAATGAGCGACACGGGAACAAGGGGACTTTGCGAAAAGCTCCTTATGAACTGCGAGCTTCTGGGACTTTCCGCCGCCCACGACAGAATGTATACAAACGGGGACGACGCTTCCCGTAAGGTTTATGAGGAAAGGTATACATGGCTGTATAATTTCCTGAAGGATAATATTTCAAAATATACCTATTCCGCAAACGCTGCTTACTGCGGCTTGCCTGCAAGCATTGACTTTACGGTAAGTCCGCTTATACAGATATACCGTTACGAATACAGAAACGGAGCGCATTAAAAAATGGGCTGTCGCCGTGATTTTCTCACAGGCGACAGCCTTTTCGTATGTCGTTTGGGATGCGGTTCACAGACGGAAGGTGACGGCATACCGGTAGGGGCGATTCACGAATCGCCCGCCGTTTTCATTATCCGCATTTATAACGATAATCTGTCAATTCCGATTCGGGCGATTCGTGAATCGCCCCTACTATGTTGTAACACCTAAATCGTGCTATCTGTTATTGTTGGCACCGTTGGCACAGGTGCGTTTCAAGCCTCCCTTGTGTAAAGGGAGGTGCCCCGGAGGGGCGGAGGGATTGTCGCGGAGAATCATGCGGTATTCGCCAACTACCGGCAATTTCGAATATGTTTACTGAACAATCCCTCAGTCACGGCTTCGCCGTGACAGCTCCCTTTACACAAGGGAGCCTTTGGTGTGCGGTACCATTCCGGGCAAAACCTGTCGTACCATATTCATATAGTTTTTGCTGTTACAGAGTACTACGAAA
>JAQXKW010000156.1 GCA_029010655.1 Clostridia bacterium
ATCCACGGCAGACCGGGGGATTACAGGGAACTGAAGCCCTGCGAGGGCGCGTATTACGACGGCGCCGTTGAAATTGACCTTTCCGCCGTGGAGCCTATGATTGCGCTTCCCTTCCACCCCTCCAACACATTTACAGTCAGAGAGCTTAACGAAAACGCCGCAGACATCCTCCGCGAGGCGGAGAAAAAAGGCGAAGCACAGCTGGGACTTGCCCCGGGAACGCTCCGTCTTTGCGACAAGGTTGATAAGGCGACCGGCAGAGTCAAGGTCGACCAGGGCGTTATTGCAGGATGTGCCGGAGGCATCTTCGACAACCTTTGCGCCGCCGCAGATATTCTGAGAGGAAAATCCGTAGGGCGTGACTGCTTCTCTCTGTCGGTATATCCCGCAAGCCAGCCTGCTTTCGTGCGGCTTATTGAAACGGGCGTTGCCTCCGATTTGATGAAGGCGGGCGCAACCCTTCGCACCGCATTCTGCGGCCCCTGCTTCGGAGCAGGCGACGTTCCCGCAAACGGCGGTCTCTCCATTCGCCATTCCACAAGAAACTTCCCCAACAGAGAAGGCTCAAAGCCCGGCGAAGGTCAGTTCGCCTCCGTTGCGCTTATGGACGCACGCTCCATTGCGGCAACTGCGGCAAACGGCGGACTTCTCACCTCGGCAGACGAGCTTTCCGTTGATTACAGCACCCCAGACTATAAATTTGACAGAACCGTTTACGAAAACCGTGTATGGTTCGGCTACGGCAAGGCAGACAAAAACGCCGAGCTTACCTTCGGTCCCAACATTAAGGACTGGCCCCGTATGAAGAAGCTCCCCGACAATCTTATAATCGGCGTGGCGTCGGTTATTGACGACGACGTTACCACCACCGACGAGCTTATCCCCTCCGGCGAGTCCTCCTCCTACCGTTCCAACCCGTTCAGGCTGTCAAGGCTCACTTTATCCCGCCGCGACCCCGAATATGTAGGTCGGGCAGACGTAATTTCGGCAATCGCCAAAAAGCAGTCCGGCGAGGAGTACGATGACATAATTTCGGCAGATGTAGAAAATTCCGAAAGTGCCGCTGTTAAAGCCTTTGAAGCACTTTACGGAAAGCTTTCCGGCACTGTGGGAATAGGCAGTCTTGTATGCGCCGTGCGCCCCGGAGACGGCTCCGCACGCGAGCAGGCGGCGTCCTGCCAGAGAGTTCTGGGCGGATGCGCCAATATTGCCCGTGAATATGCAACAAAACGCTACCGTTCCAACCTTATAAACTGGGGAATGCTCCCTCTGACCTGCAATAAAATGACCATCGGCAAAAATAAAGGTACTGCTGATGACAGCATTGTATGCGGCGAATGGGTAATTCTCCCCGGGATAAGAAATGCCGTTGAAAGCGGCGCCGAAGAAGTGACGGGCTATCTTTGCCACGGCGACGGTACCGTTACACAGCACACCTTCGGCTTGGGTCAGCTTACAGACGACGAAAGAAAAATAATACTTGCAGGCAGTCTTACGGGACGTGCCGTTGAAGAGAAAAGCGAAAAATAATCTATGCCTAAATATTTAACCGTTCGAGGCGTCCGCCAGAACAATCTGAAAAACATTGACGTAAAAATCCCCCGTGACAGGCTGGTGGTTTTTACGGGGCTTTCCGGCAGCGGAAAATCGTCTCTCGCCTTTGACACCATATATGCCGAGGGACACAGACGGTTCGTTGAGAGCCTTTCCTCCTATGCCAGAATGTTTCTCGGTCAGCTTGACAAGCCGGATATTGATTCCGTTGAGGGGCTTTCTCCCGCCATATCCATCGACCAGAAAACAACCTCCAAAAACCCCCGCTCCACGGTAGGTACGGTGACGGAGATATACGATTATCTCAGGCTTTTATATGCAAGGCTGGGCGTGCCCCACTGCCCCGTCTGCGGCAAGGAAATCCGCCAGCAGACCACCGACCAGATTCTTGACAAAATCATGGAATTGCCCGAGGGGGAGCGGTTTATGGTGCTGTCGCCTGTGGTAAGGGGCAAAAAGGGCAGACACGAAAAGGTGTTCGACGACGCAAAGAAAAGCGGCTACACAAGAGTCCGTTGCGACGGAATAATATATGACCTTTCCGAAGATTTCGAGCTTGAAAAAAACATAAAGCACACGGTTGAAATTGTTGTTGACCGTCTTGTTATGAAGCCCGATCTGCGCACCCGCTTAACCGACTCCGTTGAAGCGGCAATCAGAGAAAGCGGCGGCACCGTTTCGGTTGTAACCGTCCCGCGGGACGGAAAGGATGGGGAGGAACTGAAGTTTTCCACCAGCTATGCCTGCGACGAGCACGGCATAAGTCTCGGTGAGCTTGAACCCAGAATGTTCTCCTTCAACAACCCCTTCGGAGCGTGCAGGCATTGCTCCGGAATAGGCGTCATGCGGCGCATATCCATAGAAAAAATTATGCCGGACAAGTCTCTGTCCCTTCTTCAGGGAGGGCTTCAGATAAACGGCTTCAAATCTCTGGGTCCCGACACGTGGATGGGTCCGCTGATTGCGGCAGTAGGCGAAAAATACGGCTTTACCATGGACATGCCCCTGTCCGACTACCCGAAAGAGGGCATGAACGCCCTTTTATACGGTACGGGTGACGAGGTATTTGACATAACCCGCGGCTTCGGCGGCTATGCCCGCCGTCAGAAGGTAAAGTATGACGGCGTAATAAAAATGATAACAGCCAGAATGGAAAGCGAAAGCACCGCAAAGGAAGAGGAATATTACGACCAATTTTTAGAGGAGCTTGAGTGCCCCGTATGCCACGGAAGCAGGCTTAACGCAGAGGCTCTGGCTGTTACCGTGGGCGGACTGAATATTGACGAATTCTGCTCCATGTCGGTTAAAAAATCCCTTGAATTTACCAATTCTCTGAAATTTACCGAAACGGAAACCAAGATTGCCAAAGAAATTATCAAGGAGCTGAAGGGGAGACTGGGCTTTCTAGTGGCTGTGGGACTTGACTACCTGTCCCTGTCCCGAAAAAGCGGAACTTTATCCGGCGGCGAGGCGCAGAGAATACGTCTTGCCACCCAGATCGGCTCCTCTCTTGCAGGGGTGTTATATATCCTTGACGAGCCCAGTATCGGACTTCATCAGCGCGACAACGCAAAGCTTATTGAAACGCTGAAAAAGCTCCGTGATTTGGGCAACAGCGTTATAGTAGTTGAGCACGATGAGGAAACCATGCTTGCTGCGGACTATATTGTGGATATAGGCCCTGGGGCGGGCGTTCACGGCGGCCAGGTAGTTGCCGCAGGAACTCCCTCGCAGATTATGGCAGACAAAAAGTCCGTTACCGGCGCGTTCCTTTCCGGCAGGCGGAAAATTGCCGTGCCCAAGGTGCGCCGTGCCGGCAACGGCAAATTCGTAACCGTTCTGGGTGCTTCGGAAAACAATCTTAAAAACATTGACGTATCCTTCCCTCTGGGGTGCTTTGTATGCGTTACGGGCGTTTCGGGAAGCGGAAAATCGTCTCTTGTTAATTCCATTCTATTCCGTTCCCTTGCCGCAACTCTGAACCGTGCAACCACATGGCCCGGAAAGCACAAAAAGATTGTGGGCACGGAAAATCTCGACAAAATTATCGACATTGACCAAAGCCCCATAGGAAGAACGCCCCGTTCCAATCCCGCCACCTACACGGGTCTGTTTACGGACATACGTGAGCTTTTCGCAAAGACCCCCGCCGCAAATCTGAGAGGCTACAACGCAGGCAGGTTTTCCTTTAACGTAAGGGGCGGCAGGTGTGAAGCCTGCCAGGGCGACGGCGTTAAGAAAATAGAAATGCACTTTCTTCCCGACGTTTACGTAACCTGCGATGTGTGTCACGGAAAGCGGTACAACAGGGAAACTCTTGAAGTAAAATACAAAGGAAAGACTATTTCCGACGTGCTTGAAATGACGGCGGAGGAGGGAGCGCAGTTTTTCTCCGACATTCCCAAAATCAGAAACCGCCTGTCAACGCTTTGCGACGTGGGTCTGGGGTATGTTAAGATAGGACAGTCCTCCACCACCCTTTCGGGCGGCGAAGCCCAGAGAGTTAAGCTGGCGACGGAGCTTTCCCGCCGCAGTACGGGTAGAACAATTTACGTGCTTGACGAGCCCACCACGGGACTTCACTCCGCAGACGTGGAAAAGCTCATTGAGGTGCTTCAGCGTTTGGTGGATGCGGGCAACTCCGTTGTGGTAATCGAACACAATCTTGATATTATCAAAACCGCCGATTATATTATTGATTTGGGTCCCGAGGGCGGAGACGGCGGCGGCACCGTTGTGGTGTGCGGCACGCCCGAAGAAGTGGCAAAGTGCGAAAAATCCTATACAGGGCATTTTCTTAAAGAAAAGCTCGACACTTGACACGGTTGTCATCATTTGATATAATCAGTAAAACGAAAAAAGAGGTAGGACTATGAAAAAATTAATTTGTCTCGTTTTAGCTCTGGCTCTGTCCGCATTGGTTTTCACAGCTTGTGCGAAAAAAGCTCAAATGCAGACGCTGGACCCCGTTAAGGTTACTTCCGTTCAGACATCGTCAAAGGGAGAGCTTGATCGTGAGGCGGCCGTTTCCGCCTACAATTCGGCAACGGCAGGCAAGGTGGTTACGGACGACGGTTACAAGACCGGCGAGCCCATACTTTTCATTACCTCCGACGGTATTGTGGAAGTGTTTGAAACCGGCGAAAACAAGTTCACCGTAAGCTCAGCGCTTTTCGATTACGCCTTTGAGATAGAAGCCCCCGAGCTTTACAAGCTTTTCAAGGGCGAATAACTGCATACTGTACTGTATAAAGGAACCGGGCTGTCGTTGCGACCCCCCGGTTCCTTTATGCCGCTTTCTTTGAAAGAAAGCGGCGAAATTCAGGGGGCGCCGCCCCCTAACCCCCCGCCGCCTTTTAAAAAAGGCGGGCGAAAACTTTAACAAAAGGGTAATTTATTTAGTTTCTTTGCGCCGATTTTCTATGGGAAGAAAGCGGCGGGCACAAGGCGGTAACAGCATATTCGTAGGGCGCCGTCTTGCTCCCGCCGAAAGCCTCCCTTGTGCAAAGGGAGGGGGACCACGAAGTGGTGGAGGGATTGTATTCAAAGGTTGTCCGAAGACAATCCCTCCGTCAGCCACAAGGGCTGACACCTCCCTTTACACAAGGGAGGCAAACTATATCGTTCGCGTTTTCGCCTACATACAGAACATCAAACCGCCCGTAGAGATTGCCACGGGTGCTATGCACCCTCGCAATGACAGGGGACGTGCCGTCCCCCGTGCGCTGTCTTCGCCGCCGTGTAAAAGCTAGCCGCCAGCCGCTAGCCGCTAGCCGCTAACGGGGCTGTCTTTGCGACAGCCCCGTTATTTAATCTGATATGAGGGAAAACTCCCGCAGTCTGCGGCGGAGATTTTCCTCATTTTTATTTCCCATACGGCAAAGTGGTAGCCGCATTTCAGGGGTACAGAAGCCCATGGCGTGCAGGGCGGTTTTCACGGGAATGGGGTTTATTTCCGAAAACAGCGCAGTTATCATGGGCATAAGGTGAAGCTGAAGCTCCGCCGCCTCCGACATATACCCCTCCTCGCACAGTCTGCAAAGCTTTGACATTTCTGCGGGCAAAATGTTGGATATGACCGAAATAACGCCCTTGCCGCCCAAGGAATATATGGGCGCCGTCAGCTCGTCGCACCCGCTCCAAACGGAAAAGCGGTCCTTGAACTCTGCCAGTATTTTTCCCGTATAAACCGCATTTCCAGACGCCTCTTTTACGCCGCAGAAATTGGGTATTTCGCAAAGGAGAGAGTACGCCTCGGAGGAAATTGTAAGCCCCGTTCTGGAGGGCACGTTATAGGCGATAAGCGGAATGTCAACTGCGTCTCCCACGGCTTTATAGTGCATATACACTCCCATATCCGTGGCTTTGTTATAATACGGCGTTACGCACAGCACCGCCGAGGCGCCGTCCCGCTGTGCGTCCCTTGCAAAGCCGGCGGCAAAATCCGTAGACGGGGAGCCGCACCCGGCGATAACGGGCACCCTGCCCCGTGCGGCACGCACCGTATATGCTATAATCTCCCGCTTTTCCTCCGAGCACAACGTGGGAGCCTCCCCCGTTGTGCCGCAGGCAACAAGTGCGGACACGCCGTTTTCTATCTGAAAATCAATAAGTCTTTTAAGTGCCGGATAGTCTACGGCGCCGCTTCTGAAGGGGGTTATCAGCGCCGTTGCACATCCGTGAAAAGGTATGTTCATATTTTTCTCCTGTTCTCGCCTTTCGGCAATTTTTTCGGTTATGGAAATTTATGCGTCATTTCACGCCGTCCTTTATTTTTTGCTCGTTACAGTATATTCCGGGAAGAAAAAATCGTCAATTGTTGAAATATCCGAAAGTCATGCTATAATATAAACAAAGGAAAGGAGATTACTATGAAAGCTTATGAAATTATGACAGATATTATCGGCGCCGAATTTATTGCCTCCCGTGGAGAAAATACGGTTGACTGCTTAAAAATCGGCGACGCAAACCAAGAGATTAAAAAGATTGCCACATGCCTTACCGTAACCCCCGACCTTATCCGTGAGATGAAGGAATGGGGTGCCGAGCTTGTTATAACCCACGAGCCCACGTTTTACAATCACGCTGACGAATTTCACCCGGACAGGCTGTCGTCGCAAAAGAAAAAAGCCCTTGAGGACGCAGGCTTTACCGTATACCGTTATCACGATTCAATGCACGACAGAGCAGAGGACGAGGTGAATCTGTCAATGATAGAGCGCATGGGCTGGAAGGGCGAATTTGACGGAGACATGCACATTAATCTGTCAGAGGGCCGGAGTGCCCGTGACATTGCCCGCGCCGCTTCGGAAAAGCTGGGGATAAAGCACCCGAGAATTGTGGGAAATCCCGATTTCAAGGCGACCCGTATAAAGCTTGCCACAGGTGCGAGAGGCGGCTGGTGCTACAAAGAATTTCTCTCAAGCGAAACGGACGAAATCGCCGTCAGCGGCGAGCTTTGCGAATGGGAGGACTGCGAGCCTATCCGTGACGCCGCACAGTTCGGCTGGAAAAAGGCTATTGTAATTCTCGGACACGCAGGAAGCGAAAAGTTCGCCATGGAAACTCTGGCGGAAAGCATCAACGGTAAATACGACGGCGCCGAGGCAAGATATTTCGACTGCGGAGAAATATATACGTACTGAGTTTTCTCTTACGCAAAAGCAAGGGATTTTCACGGAGAAAATCCCTTGCTTTTATTTTAATAAAGCTCTGCTTATTTATCGGGAGAGATATGGGACCAGTATTTCCTTATGTAATCTATTCCCGACCACAGGGTCATAACGGACATTGCCGCCATTGTGACATATGTAAGAATATGATACTCGTCGAAGGGCTTGAACCAGGAGAACAGAACAGGCTCAAGAAGAATGGTGGAGATACACACAATCTGCGTTACCGTTTTGATTTTTCCCAGAATGCTTGCGGCAATAACTATGCCGTCGTTTCCGCAGGCCACAAGGCGAACTGACGTTACCGCCAATTCCCTGAACATTACGATTGTTGCCGCCCAGATAAACACGGGACGGATATAATCGTAGCGGTACAGTATTGAAAGCATTGCGCCGAACACCATAAACTTATCGGCAAGCGGGTCCATAAACTTTCCGAAATTTGTAGTCTGGTTATTCTTTCTCGCCAGCTTTCCGTCAAGCATATCCGTCAGCGCCGTAAGTATAAATATAGCCGCCGCCGTAATCCGAAGCCACATATCTGCGCTCTCCGGAAATATGGGCGCAATCATAATAACCATGAATACGGGAACCAGAAAAATTCTGAGAATTGTCAGTTTATTTGGTAAATTCATATTCTAACCTCTCCTAAAGTATACGGATTGCTCCGCCGGTTCTGACGCTTAAAATATGGCACTTGCCAGCGCCGAACACTTTTTCGATATATTCTTTATACTGGGCGGTAAATTCATGCGGCACGAATGCCTGAATCGTACCCGCAAAGCCTCCCCCGTGGACGCGCCATGCGGCACGCTTTCCGGAAAGAAACCGTTCAGTTAAGCAAAGAGCCAGGGAAAGTCCCTGCTCACGGACGTTTTTTACGGTATAAACATTCTGCAAGTATTTGAAGCTGGAGTCTCCCGACAGGAGAACACCCTTGAAAAATCCGTCAATATCTCCGCTTTTCAAAGCAGCGCACTGCGCCTCCACCCTATCGTTTTCAGCCATAAAGTGAAACGCACGGAGAAGGGCACGGTCGCCCAGCGACTCTCTTATCTGGGGCGCTTTTTCGTACAGCTCCTCCGGCTTTACCTGACGGAGAACGCTTTTTCCGAGAAATGCGGCAACCGCCTTCATTTCTGCGGGAACCGAGGCGTAATCCTCGTTAAGGTCGGCATGATTTCCGCCGGTATCCACGATACAAAGGTCGTATCCCGCCCGTGTCAGGTCAAAGTCCGCCTTTTCGATTACGGGGGCGGCGGGATTTTTGAAATCTATTGAAATAAAGCCGCCCACGGCGCACGCCGTTTGGTCCATAAGTCCGCAGGGCTTGCCGAAGAATTCGTTCTCCGCAAACTGCGCCATTTTGGCAATCTCCACATTGGAGACTTTTCCGTCGTTATAAAGATGATTGAGAATATTTCCTATCATAACCTCAAAGGCGGCGGAGGAAGAAAGCCCGGAGCCTTTGAAAACATTTGAGGTGGTATAGGCCTTAAAGCCGCCTACCTTTAAGCCTCTGTCAAGGAACGCTCTTTCCATGCCGGCAATAATCGCCGCCGAGGTAAAAAACTTCCTTTCATCGGGGCATTCTGCCGCACCGGGGGCTACAACGTCCGCTTCAAAGCCCTCGCTTTTTACGGTGACGACGCCGTCGTCGGTAGGCGCGGCAATTGCTATAATATCAAGGTCGATAGCGGCGGCGACAACCTTTCCTCCGTTATGGTCCGTATGGTTGCCGGAAATCTCGCTTCTGCCGCCCACTGACAGCGCCATGGAATCCATTTCGCCGAACAGGGAAAGAAAGCTGTCGCAGGCAAGTGCCAAGCGCTCCCTTTTTTCGGAGAGCCTAAACTCGGAGACTGCACATTCGCCGAGAAGCACTTTATCCGCGTCTCCGGTAAGTATCCTTTTTTTCAGTTCGCTGGTTATCATAATGTGACCGTTCCTTTAACTTCGGATTTTTGCCGTTTTTGCCGCTCTTTTACGGAGTGCTTCGTCAGAAGCTGATGCTTTCTGCGCCGATACATTTGCCGCTTTCGCCGTCAAAGGTGAATACTGCGCCGCCTGCCGACGCATTTCCCTCTGCAGGCTCGAAAAACACGGGGGTTCGCTTTGTGAATTTATGAATAATACATTCCGTTTTCACACCGAGAACTCCGTTCTCGCTGCCGGTCATTCCCACGTCCGTTATATACCCCGTTCCGCCGGGCAGCACCTGAGCGTCCGCCGTTCTTACATGGGTATGAGTTCCGAAAACCGCACCCACTCTGCCGTCAAGATACCGTGCCAGACACAGCTTTTCGCTGGTTGCCTCCGCATGAAAATCTATTACCGATATATCGTATTTTCCCCGCATTGTGCAAAGAATATGTTCCGCACACTTAAATGGAGAATCAAGGGGTTCCATAAAGGTGGTTCCCAAAAGATTTATTACAAGCACACGCTTTCCCGACGCAGGGACAACGCAGTACCCGCAGCCGGGAACGTCGGAGGGGTAATTTGCCGGACGGAGCACATTTTCCTTTTCGTCAAGATATGCTCCTATATTATACTGCTTGAAGGTATGGTTGCCGCCGGTTATAACGTCGGCGCCCGCCTCGTATATAAGCTCTGCGGTTTCCCTTGTTATACCGTTATTTTTTGCGGAATTTTCGCCGTTTACTATAACGAAATCCGCACCTAAGGTATCCCTCATTTTACGAAGCCTGCCGCCTGCCGAAAGATAATCGCACCCGGCACGGCCTACCACGTCGCCTACGGCAAGAACTGTGAAATTTGACATAACTTCCCTTTTCCGCTAAATTGCCTTCCCAAAGGGAAGGCACAGCGCATTTCATATCAGTTTAGTTTTCTCTCTTTTTACGATTATATTCGGACGCGGGATTTACGATTTCTCTCCAGTCCAAATCTCCTCTGTCAAGAGCGCACACCAGCACCTCTGCGGTTGCAATATTGGTAGCCACGGGAATATTCTGCGTGTCGCACATGCGGAGAAGCGATTCTTCCTCGTAGCCCTCTCTTGCATTGGGGTCTGAGTTGCGGAAAAACAGAACCAAATCTATTTCGTTATAGGAAACACGGGAGCATATCTGCTGAACTCCCCCGTGGGTTCCGGGAAGAAGCTTTTCGATTTTCAAGCCGGTGGCGTCCTCGATATACTTACCGGTAATATTCGTGGAACAAATATTATGCTTTGACAAAATACCGCAATAAGCAATACAAAACTGTGTCATTAATTCTTTTTTAGGGTCATCCGCAATTATAGCTATTTCCATATTCCGGCTCTTCCTTTCCTGATTAATATAGATTTTATGTTATGAGAACAGTATTTTTTTCTTTTTTCTTATTTTCCTCATACCGCTGAACAGAGGAACACTTTCGCCGGCAAGTCTTGCCGCCACGTTTTCAAAGGCGGTGACGATTTCCTCGGAATAATCCACGTTAGGGTTTTCCGACGAAATCTGCAAGCGGTAATCGTACGGTATCACACCTATAAGGGGAATACCGGAGCGGTCTATTATCTCAAGCATACCGGAGCGGCTTCTCCCGCGCCCCTTTAATATATTTGCCGTATCGAAGGAATTTATCAAAAGCTTAACAGCGGCGTCGGACAGAGAAGCAATTCTTGCCGCCGTGCTTTCCGCCGCCCTAAGGGAAACGGGACTGTGCCCCGCCACTACCAGCACCGTATGGGAAATGCCGAACACGGCGTCTGCCGCCGCATTTACACCGGCGCCTGTATCAAGCACCGTATAATCTGCGCCTACCGCATCGCTTGCCCGGCGGACAGCGTCTGCAAGACCCAAAGCATCGGGGCAATCCTCTTTCCCTCCGGCAGGTGCCGGAAGAAGATACAGATTATCCTCTTTCATTTTGACTGCGGCGGACGCCGCTTCACATTTGCCGGAAATAAGGTCGGAAACGGTATAAAGCACCTCGTCCTCAACGCCGCCCAGAATATCAAGGCAGGCGTTTCCGAAATCAAGATCCGCCAAAAGCACCCTGTGTCCTGCGTCTGCCAGCGCACGGGACAGCCCCAGCGCCGCCGTTGATTTTCCGATACCTCCCTTAGAGGAGGCGACTGATATTACTCTATTAGTCATATTCCCCTCCGGGGCATAAAATTTTCAATTGACAGAATTATTATATCACCCTTTGGTAAACTAAGTCAACGATAAAAGGCGTTTTTTTACAAATTTTCAATAAAACACCGCAACGGGCACCTCGGGTTCCTCTGCCTTTTCCACGGACTGTGCGTAAAGTATGGGCCCTTTTCCCCCGTATACCTTATGGTTTGCAATCTTTATTTTCCCCGTAACGGCCGCCCAGTCATAGTTTTCCCAATCGTCGCTTCTGCCCCATTTGCAAACCATGGGGCTGTACTGAATATCCTCCACACAGCAGGTCATAACGTGACGCCCTGCAAGCATTGTGCCTGTTCCCAGCGCCTTATCGTTACAAATAAGGGCGGTAAACTTTACGGTTTTGCCGTCGTAATCGGACATATTCTCGCACAGGTCACGGTAGAAAAGTGCGTAGTCCTTGTCCTCAATCTCTATAACCTCCGCATCCTTGTCAAAGGGCAGAGGGTCTTCAATTGTATCGTAGGCAATCTCGCCGGTAGTCTTTTCGTAAATTATGGCGGCACTTCTGGAAAGCCCTCTCACAACCCGATGAAAATCCATAGGATCCATGCCTTCCGTAAGGCGGTTGAAAACTATCATGTCGGCGGGCTGGATTTTATCTACAACAAGGCTTCGCATATTGGCGTTGTAGTTCATAAAGGTAGTTGCGTCAAAGAACAGTATCTGCTGACCTATTACCCAGTTTTCCGGCGCCGCGTCGTACAAATCGGACAACTGCCACATGCCGTTATACTCCACAAGTATCTTTGTGGCGTTATGCTTCTTTTGCAGGATTATGAATTTCTCCGGCGACATTTCCTCTTTATCCTCTATGAACTCATAGAAAATATCCTTGGACGCAAACAGGGAGGGGTCAAGCTCCTCCTCGCCCTCCTCAAAGGAAATAACGAGAATTCTGTCGCCGTCGCAGAATTTTTTGTCCTGCAGGGTTTCCTGAACAAATTTTGTTTTGCCGGACTCAAGAAAGCCGGTTACAACATATACGGGTGTATCTTCCATTACATTCCCCTCACGAGAATAATTCTTCCAGTTTTTCTTCCTTTATTCCGGAGCCGATAACGCAAAGTCTGCCGATAGTTTCGGCGCTTCCCTCTCTTATGTCACGCTCGCCGGGAGTATAGTCGAAATGGTACCAGCAGCCCTCGCCGGCAACGATACCCTTGGCACGGAGAACCATGCCGTATTCGCTTTCGTTTTCAAGAGCCTTCAGGCAATGTTCCAGCTCCTCAGCGGTGAATTTATGGGAACTTTCCTTGCCCCAGCTTGTAAACACCTCGTCAGCATGGTGGTGATGATGGTCGTGGTCATGGTCGTGACAGCCGCAGGTACAGCCCTCGCCGTGGTCGTGATCATGGTCGTGATCATGATGGTGATGATGCTCATGCTCGTGGTGGTGTTCATGCTCATGCTCGCCGTGTTCGTGATGATGACCGCAGGAGCATTCCTCGCCGTGGTCGTGCTCGTGCTCATGCTCATGGTGGTGATCATGCTCGTGATGGTGATGATGCTCTTCCTCCTCAAGAGAACGGACAACGTCCTCTAAGGTCTCCGTTTTCTCCATTGCCCTGCGAATCTGTTCTCCGCTAAGCTCGTCCCAGTCCGTTGCAACAATCTCCGCATTTTCGTTATGCTCACGAAGGCTCTTTATAACCGCCGCCAGCTTTTCGTCGGAAAGCCCCGCCGTATGGCTGAGAACGATACACGATGCGCTTTCTATCTGATTATTGAAAAACTCGCCGAAGTTCTTCATATACATTTTGCACTTTTTCGCGTCAACAACCGTTGTGCGGGAATTGAGTATCAGCTCCTTATCCCCTACGTTCTCCACCGCACGGATAACGTCGGAGAGCTTGCCAACGCCTGACGGCTCGATTATTATTCTGTGGGGGGCATATTCACGGAGAACCTTCTCCAGCGCCGCCCCGAAATCTCCCACAAGAGAACAGCAAATACAGCCGGAATTCATTTCCGTTATCTGAATTCCCGCTTCCTTCAGAAAGCCGCCGTCAATGCCAATGTCGCCGAATTCGTTTTCGATTATTACCAGCTTTTCGCCGGCATATGCTTCTTTAACCAGCTTTTTTATGAGCGTTGTTTTTCCGGCGCCTAAAAATCCGGAAAAAATGTCTATTTTGGTCATTTATGTCATCTCCTTAATTGACCTGTGATTATACCACAAAAAATGCTTTTTGTCAATCTTTTGTACGCCCTATTGCGTCTTTTATGTCGGCAAGCGACGCTCTCTCAACCTTTGCCATAACGGAGGAATATGTGTCCGTATCGTAGCAGAGGCTTTTCACGGCGTCGGAAACGCCGCCGAAATTATACACCTCGCCTATATCAAGAACCCCGGAGGATATTATCTCTCTGAGATTTTTTCTTGATCTGTCGTCGTTTACATATCTGAACTGCAAAACTCTGTCAAGGTAGTTGTTTTTCGTGCCGTCAATACGGTACGACTCCGCCGCAAGGTTTTCGATTACCTCAAAGGCAAAGGCAGACTCCCTTAGAACTGCCGGAACTCCCAGCGCTGTCACGCTTTCGGCGGAAATATAAGAAATATAGTCCTTCTGAGACGCGCTTTCCTTGGGGAGAGGCAGAACTCCGAATTCGTATTCCATGTCCCGCAGAGAATACAGGTGACCTATATCAGTTACGAAAAACAGCACGTTTCCGCCCTTGAACACGGCGGCGGGGCTTAACGAATCCGCAGAATTTCTCACCGTATCGTAAACGTACGGCAAAGAAGTATAGGAATACATAGCCTCCGATATTTTCATAAAGGTATCGTAAAAGCTCTCGTCGCCGGCGCAGGTGACACGGGGAAGCCCCGTATCGTCCTCAGCCGTCAGCTTTTTGCCGCAGCCCTCCAAAAGGGGAAGAATTTCGCTTCCGTCGGAGGCACAGCCGTAGCGGTCCTCATAGGTTCTTATTCCGTTTCCGTCAAGGTCTGCGCTGACCGCTTTCGCCATGCTGAGCATTTTGTCAAGGGTCCACTGACCCGAATCCACCAGGTCGTAAGGGTTTTCCAGCCCCTCCACATCGGACACAATATTCATGTTAAAGCCCACCATGGAGTGAGCGTCGTAAAAGGACAGCTGAATATCCCCGAAAAGCATGTATACTTCCCCGAGCAAGGACACCTCAAGGGAGGCTTCCGTATTCCACCACGGCTTGTCCGTGTCAACTCCCCGAAGTCTGTCGGCGGAGAGAAGATAGCCTTCAAGCGCCAATGCGCTCATATAATCCAGCGTGGTAAACACGGCGCTGTATGCGCCGTCGCCCGAAAGGACGGAATTAACGGTCTTGTCGTACACGTTTTTGGGGGTGTCTCTTTCCTGCTCGATTACGGTGTTTATTCTCTGCTCCACACGGAGATTTCTGGCAAAAATCTCGTCGTCTATAACGTCTCCCGTGTACTCCTCCGCATCCATATTGGAGGCGGGGGAGGAGGTGCGTGCGTTCAGTATTCTGAAAACGTAGCCCTTGCAGGACCCGGTGGGAACGCTTTCGTATAATTCCCCGTCCGCTTCGGTAAACTGGTAGTCAAAAACTGAGGTATCGCCCGTTTGACCGTCGGAATTATTCTTTCCGGCGCAGGAGGACAGTATCAGCAAAAGAACAAGAAGAAGTACGGCTGTTTTTTTCATTTATTAAGCGCTTCCTTAATAAGTCCGTTGATTTTTTCTCTGACGTTGAGAATTTGCCCGTCGTCACGGGGATATTCCATAAAGGTAATTTCTCCCCTCTCCTCGATAACCGACATAACAGCCTCCCGACCGCAAAGCTTTTCCGCCAGACGGAAGGCTCTCAGGTCGTAAAGGGCTGCGGTAAAGCCCAGAAGGTGCAGGGTTTCGTATGCCGCGCCGCCCGGTGCGGGATATACGGAGAATGCGTCTCCCGCAGGCACCCAGTAGCCGCCGTCCGTACACTGATACGGGTCGCAGTATTCGGCGGAGCCGCAGGTATAATAGAAGTTATACCCCCACTGCAAAAAGCCGGCTATATTGTATTTATAGAACTGCTGTCCGATTATACGGTTTCTCGCCGTTGACATGGCGAGAAATCTGTTTGAAACCTTGTCCCACTGACAACAGCAGTAGTAAACCCAAAGGTCGGGAACCTTCGCCTCGATATAGGGCTCCGCATGGTCAATTGAAACTACGGGGCATTCCACAACTCCCTTTTCCCAGTAGCTGAAATCGGAAAGGGCGTCCATTATTTTCTGTCCTCTCAGGTGATCATTTACAAGGTTCTTCGCCTTGAGATAGTTTTCAAGGTGATCCCCGCCCGGCTCGTCGGAAATGTGGAAGGAAACGCAGTGGGCAACGCCCAGCTTTTCAAGCTCGTCTATGAGAGCAGGCAAAAGGCAGGACAGAAAGAACGCATAATCCTCTCCCACAGCCTCCGTGTCCCAGCCGAATATTCGCTCGTAGCCGTTTTCGGTTGTAGCCATAACCTTGGGTGCGTGCCCTGCCCCCCACTGGGTGAACAGATGCGCCATTTCATAATATTTTACCCCTAAATCACGGCACATATTAACAAATCGACAAAGCTTTTCAAAGCCGAACTTATATTTTCCGTCCCGTCTCTCCACGTCAATAAGCTGAACCGTGGGACGCTCCGTGCCGATAACCGTATCAAGAGCGGGGGTGAAAATGGGCGTCAGTATCATATTGATGCCGTTTCTGACTGCGGTGTCAATAAACTGCGCCATTATTGCCCAATGCTCCTCGGAGAACACCTCCACGCCGTAGTAAACCGCAAGGCAGTCCGGGTGAAACCACTGGGTAACGGTAATTTCCTGCTCCGGGAGCTTTGCGGCGATTATCTCAAGCTCAAAGACGCTTTCTGCGTAAATCTCCCCGTTCTGCGGGTCCTTTACCGTAAATTTTACGGGAAATTTGCCGCCCTGTGCGTCCTCGGGAATATTTATATCAACCCAAAGGGACTGGAGATCGCGGGACGCCCAGATTTTCTGCCTTTCAGGGCGGAAAGGAACGAGCAAATCGGGATAAAGCCCCGGCTGGGTGCGGAGAAAATACCCGTCGTCCCCACCGGGGGGCATGGGCATACGGACATTTACGCACTCAATTCTCGAAAGAGAGATATATTCCGATATGGGGCTGTCTATTTCCAAAACGCAGTCCCTGTGTCCCTCTCCGAAATTCAGTTCCTTTGCCTGATAGGCAAGCTGAAGGCTGAAACGCTCTCCCAAAAGCGCCGAGCCGCATTTATAATCCTTTTTGTCATAAATGCTCTCGTCAAGAAAGCATTTTTCCGTTTCAGCCAATGTTTTAAGCAATAACTTCATAATTTCCTCCGAATTTTTTTACACTTTGCAAACGTCAACCCAAGAGACCGCCGAAGAATACTCATATAGCTCGTCCATGGTAAGCTCAATTGCAGTATTTGAGCCGCCCGCCGCCGGATATACCGTGTCAAAACGGCGCAGGCTCTCGTCAAGATAAACCATAACTCCCTCGCAAATACCGAAGGGGCAAACGCCGCCCACGGCGTGTCCCGTCATAGGCTCAACCTCATCGGGCGACAGCATTTTCGCCTTAAAGCCGAAATACTCCCTGAACTTGCGGTTGTCAATCTTTACGTCCCCTGCGGCAACAATTAAAATCGCCTTTTCCTCCGGGGTCTTAAAGGACAGGGTTTTTGCTATTCTCGCCGGCTCACAGCCCAGTGCCTCGGCGGCAAGAGCCACCGTTGCGCTGGACACATCAAATTCCAGCACTTTTTTATCTGCGCCCCATTTTGCAAGGTGCGCTTTTGCTCTTTCTGTTGACATTGCTTTTACCTTTCGTAACCGATTTCTTCTATTATACAATAAAAAATTCCCTTTGTCTATCAATTTGATGAACAAACAGGGAATTTTTATCTGTATAATTGTATTTACTTATTAATTTTAGGGTTTTCTGTGCGACCTAAAAGATAATCCGCCGAAACGTCAAAATAATCGGCGATTTTTATAAGCTCGGAAAGGCTCGGCTCACGCTCGCCCGTTTCGTACCGGCTTATTGTGTTCTGATTGGTGTTCAAATCCATAGCCAGCTTCAACTGGGTAATGCCCTTTGCTTTCCTCAATTCTTTCAATCTCATATTAATCTCTATTCCGCCGCCCTGCGGCGGCACAAAATGTTATGAAATTCTCCTGTGTTTCCGAAGGAAACAAAAATGGGTTGGGTCCCTCATTTAAGGAAATTTCGGGCGTGAAATAACTGCACGAAGGAATAGAATCAACGTAGCTTTCACGCTAATCTCCATTCTGCCGCCCTACGGCGGCACAAATTGTTATGAAATTCTCCTGTGTTTCCGAAGGAAACAAAAATGGGTTGGGTCCCGTTTTTAAGGAGAATTTGGGCGTGAAATAACTGCACGAAGGAATAGAATCAACGTAGCTTTCACGCTAAATACCTCTTGACATTATTATCCCATAAAGGTATAATTCTAATATCCCGATTTGGGATAATTCGGTCAAAACCGCTGTATGTTCCGACTAAAAAGAGGGATTTAATGAGCTTAATATTATGTAAAATGTGCGGATGCGGCGCCGTCACGGCGCAAAGCGGCATTTATATATGCCGAAGCTGCGGGGCAAAGCATTCCGCTGAAGAAATAAAGGCAGACGCCGCCCGGAGCCCTGCAAGCTGGAAAGCGCATTTTTACTCTGTGTATTATCAGGCGGCCGACTGCAAAAACGACGAAATAGAGATAACCGCAAAAAAGCTGACCGACTGTTTACCCTCGGTCTTTTGTTTGCTTAAAGATAATGTTTCCGATTCAAAAGACGTGAAAAATGCTCTTGACGAAATCACCTCCCGACTGATTTATACCGCAAATGAGCTTTACGGTACCTCCGAAAAATACTGTATGCAGACGGTACAAAACTCAGCTTCCGACAGAGCTAATCTTACTGCCGCAGAGCAAATCGTCTTTACATGCGGAAATCTGATTTCTCAAATGCTCGGAGAGGAATTTGAAGCGGCTTTCTCCGTTCCGTGCTGGAAAGCAGGCGTCGCCTTGGAGAGGAAAAAATACGGAAAATATGCGGATAAGCTCGGAAATATTACTCCATACATACAAAAAATCAGAAAATACGAACGCCGTTTTGAAAAGGGGAAAGACTGCTTCATTGACCGTATATTGAAAAGACTTCGCCGCAAAGGTGTTGCGAACACTCCGTATAAAGACAAATAACCGTAAACAAAAGTTGTACGAAAACAGACAGAGCCAGTAATCTGCTTTTACAGTTAATCGGCTCTGTTGTTTTTGCTTCCTTTTCTCCGTTTTGTCGATTTTTGTCGGATTTTCCCGCAAACTTTATTCGGTATTCCGTGCGTGATTGGGTTATATATAAAAATGTTGACTCTTAATCTAAAATAGGTTATAATTAGAAAAGCGTTTTCGGCAAAAAACGGAAGTTTTTAAGTGATTTCAGCCGCATTATTACAGCCTTTTTTTGTTTCTGCAGGATAATTAAATAAATTTTGTAAAAAAATATTGCATTTTTACGTAAAAGGTTATATAATGGTATCGACTATAGGTTTATATATTATAGTTAGGATAAATATATCCGCAAAAAAAGCCTGAGGAACGCCGTATTTTATGAAAAAACCGCGTTTTCCGTCAAAAAAACGGCGATGAAAGATTTAATTTGCTCGCAATTCAATTACTATATATCAAAACTTCAGAAAAGGGGAAATGATTATGACTCTGACTAAGAGAAACACAAAGCGAAGCATTGCGCTGCTGCTTGTGCTGACCATGCTGATTTCTGCTATGAATATCGGCGCGGCAATAGGCACAAAAGCCGTGCAGAACGCAGAAACCGTTTCTTACGGCAATCTGCTGGCAGATAATGCTTCGGAACTTGGAGATGCGGAAAAAGGCATACTCCGCTCCGGACTTCTTGCGGGAGATACCGTTACATATCGGTCGCCTGACAATAGCGACGGTCTCATAGCGGTTGATCCTGACGCAAAGGAGATTACCCTGTCGTCTTATACAGACGAGCTTGGCAACACATGGACAGCTACCGCCTGCCGTGTTGTATATGAGGGCGGACAGGAAACCGTCTCTCTCGCAGACGGCAAAGGCAGCTTTGCATATGCGGGTGACGCTTATTCTGTTGAAGCGGATTATAAGCTCACCGTTGCAGTAAGCAATTCGACCTCGGCAGAGAAACTGCTGAAGGCTCCCTACATGCTTGCAAAAGGCGTTAAAAATCTTGACGTGCTTTGCAGCTCCGACGTACAGGTTCCTCTGGACGTACTGGCGCAGAACAAGGATCTGCTTCAGAAGCTGGTAGGCGGCTACGATTTGTACGGACCGGACGGCTCCCTTATTACTCATGTAGACCTGCCCTGCAAGGACAACGCACGGGATCTTGTTAACCAGTGCGATGCAAACGACGGCAAACTGGACCTTAAAGTAAAGGGCGACGAATGTAAAGACGCCGCAGCAAAGACAGCTTACCTTATGAACAGCGGAGCTGTCATTAAGGGCGCTGCAGAGACCGCATATGCTGATATTCAGGCTATCTATGACGATTTGACCAACCCTGCTTATCAGTCTGCAATGTTAGCTTACGGCCTTACAACTCAGGAAATTCTGGACACGGTTTGCAATTCTCTGAGCCCTTGGCTTGAAACCGTTAAGTCTGTTATCGATGACCCTTGGGCAATTCTTGACAACGCAGATGTTTTGGCAGAGGGTCTTACCGACGCACAGTACGCCGCCCTTGACCAGCTGATAGCAGCTGACGCAACCTTGGCAGACAGAACCTTTGAAGGTGCTGTTCCCGAAACGCTTGATGTTAAAACAGTAACGGTAGAAGCCGAAGTAAACCGCTATACGGTAACCGTGCAGGTTTCCGCTCAGGTTATAGACAAAACCGGCATTGATACTTTTGAAACGGTATCACTTCCCACCGAAACTACCGTTATCAAGATGACGGCAGGAAGCACCGGTGCTGATGTTCTTTCTCAGATTGAAGCATCGGGAATTGAAGCAAGTGCTCTCGCAGGCTGGGATTCCTTCTATGGGGTCAACGAGGAAAACTATGTCCGCAGTGTATCGGAAGATTTGACCGGTGAATATACTCTTGAGGGCAACATTACTTATACAATCACTTACGCACCCGTCACCCTTACCGTAACCTACGGCGAGGGCTATGCAGAGGGCGAAAAGACCCCTGCACAAGTACCCTACGGTTATCAGATGAAGCTTCCCTCATATAACGGGGATTTGGTATATGACTACACGGTTAACGGAAACGAAGCCGACCAGGGCGACGTAGTTCGTATCACCGGAAACACCACCCTTTCCCGCTTAACCGGAAAAGCATGGAACTATTACGGAATAGGCAAGCTCGTCTCCGGAAACTATGCGGCAGGCGACACAGCCGCACAGAATATTTTAACAAGCACCGCACTGAGGACAGGCACCTTCCGCCTGCGCACTCCCGCAAACTCCGACGGACTTCTCAGCATGGACAGCTCAACCGGAGTATATACGGTAACGGCTAAAGCGTTTAAGGCAGACACCGGAGATTTGTGGTGGATACCCGAAACCGGAACACTTAAAGGCGGCGAGGCTGACGGCACAGGTATCAGCTTTACCTTAGCTGACGGTATTAACTATACCGCTCAGTTCGACGCAAGCCTCAGCTTTGACAGAATAGCCGTAAACTACAAGGTGGTACTGCCTTGGTCCGTTGTGGGCATCAGCGCAGAGGAAGCTCTGGAAATTCTCAATCTTCCCCATGTTCTCACAACCGACGCAAAGGAACAGCTTTCCTCAATGGACACCCTGAACGGACAGTACGCAAACATTGAGGCGCTGAGCGATAACCTCAATGCAATCTGGATGTCCGCAAACGGCTCCGATATGCCTCAGGAATCCAAGGACGCTTTGAAGAGTCTCATTAATAACTGTCAGAACAAAGACGGCGTTCTTTACCTGTATCAGCACCTGAACGCATACAGAGCCTGCGAAACGAAAGGCGAACAGCTCGCCTTCTATTACCGCAATTATGACGGAGTTGCAGGCATTAAAGCTCAGATCGACAGATTCTGCGAGAGCTTTAAGGTCGTTGCGGTAGATAACCGTGACAGCTTCGTAGACTTCCTTGCACAGATCAAGTACGATCAGTACATAGACAAAATCGACCAGATTTACTCTGCGATGACAGATATTCAGGCAGGACTTATCGCTCCCAACGCTTCTGTTGGACTTAACGGCGCCGGTCTTAACGATTTGGCTGACCTTATAGCAGGCAGCATTGACCTGACAACAGCATACGGCACAGCCCTTGAAATGCCTGTTATAAGCACCGAGGTTTCGGTAGATTCCCCCGATAAGATTTCCATATACATTGACGTTCAGATGAAGAACAGCGACGGAGACCTTATGAAAGAGGAATCCGGAGACGTTTCCTTCCTGGCAGAGAACGGCACCCTTACTCTGACTGCAGAGCAGGCCGCATATCTTGACAGTCTGAAGTCTGCGCTTTGCGAGTCCGTTGTTGCAAGCCAGGCGGAGAAAGACCATTATAAGAATGTTACCGTTGACGGTATGCCCGCCGAAGGAGACACCTTAACAAACACCGTATATGTAAAAATCGTGTACCGTCCTACGGTTTACACCGTGAATTTTGCAGATGCGGAAGGCAACATTGAAAGCACCGCAAGCTTCCCCTATGACAATCCCGTAATTTCCCTTGCTGTCAGCGAGGAAGACGGCGTGCGTTATGACTATAACATTGACGGCACATGGGTCAGCGGTTCGTCCTATACCTTTACCGCAAATCAGGTTGACCGCCTGTTCACGGAAAACAGCCTTACCGTTGTAAAGAGAGCTGTGAATATTAACCGTGAAAAGATCGAACAGCTGATTGACAACCTGAACAATGCGATTGCAGAAGCAGGACTTACCTTCAGCTATCAGGGCAAGAACTGCCTGATTGCATCATTCATTCCCGTAGAAAAAGACGGAAATCTTTCCGTAGTACTGCGTATTACTCCCAGCAACAGCAACAATTACACCGATGCGCTTAAGAAAATAGCTCCTGTACTGGCAAACACAACTCTCAGCTATGTGGGCATCGACGGCAACGCACTTAAGGCAGACGATCAGGTTCACCTTCAGGGTCTGATTAGCGCTTTCCTCAACAGCGGTTTCGGACTTCGTACCGTTGAAGAAGTGATTGACCCCAACGGCGATGTTGTTGAAATGAGCCTTGACGGAACACCTGTGGGAGCAAACGAGGCAGGCGATATTCCCGTAGCTTCCTGCGTAATAAGCGATACTTCCCTTTTGGGCGGCAAGCTCATCGGAACCTCTCTGTTCCTTGGCTCCTCCGCAGAGTCCGGCGAAAATGTACCCTTCTATATAACTGTTGAAGACTTTGACAGAGAAGCCGACAACCTCAAGAAGGTTCGCAATTCAGTTACTTCTGTAAGAAAATATGCTGATTTGACCGCAGAGGGCGGCAGACTCAACCTTGAGCTGAAGGTAACAGACCGTGTATATCAGGCTGTTCTCAGCGCAATGATTGCCGCAAACCTGGTTGACATAGAAGATATTACATCTATCGATACCGTAAAAGTAGTTCATTACCTCTACGATTTGGTGAAGTCCGTTCCTATGGATAAGGAAATCACCGACACAACTCTCAGCAACACCCTCAGAAAATTCGACAAGGAAGTAAACCTCGCCGCTTACAATGAAATCGCCAAGGTTCTGAGAAACCTTATTTATAACTCTCAGGTTACCGACGAAGCAGGTCAGGATGATACATATCATGCAACGCTCAATTACGATTTGACCTACCTGCTTGATAAGCTGAATGCAAGTGCTCTGTCCGGAGTATTTGCAGAGTCAGAGTCCGGAGTAGCACTTCCCGTGGGCTTGAAAGTAGATAACCTGGGCAAAGCTTACAAAGCAGTAGTTATCGACGTTAAGGCTGCCGGCACGGAAAAGCTCCGTTATTACAGCAATGAGTCCGATTTGCAGAGCGCACTTGACAACCTTACCACCATGGGAGTTGTAATTCTGCTCAGCGACATTGACGGCGATTTGACTGTAAACACCCAGAAGGTTCTGCTTAATCTTAACGGCAAAACCGTTAACGGTACACTTACCGCAAATGCAAAAACCTTTGTACTGGATACTTCCGCAAACAATGCAGGCGGAGTTGCAGGAAGCGTTACCGGAAATGTTTCCGTTACCGCAGGCAATTACGGCGCGGATGTAAGCGCATTCCTCCCCTCCGGATACAGCTTTGCTGACGGAAAGGTAATTAACGACCTGTATGTATGGTCCGAAGACGCCGAGGGCAACTATACCGTTACGGTAAACGCAGACGCTCTCAAGATGGATAAAGCGCCTTCGGCCCGCAATATGGCTCTGGAGCTTGCGGCAGACGTTATTGTAAAGCACTTTACAAGCGCTTCCATGTCCTTTGACGGATATACGCTTTATGACGTTTCCGTAACCGACCTTGTAGACATTGCCGCAGGCGGAGTTGACGCAGTTGACGCCAACGAGCTGCTTGCAAGCATCGACAATGTAGGAATCACAGGCTTTGTCAATGACCTGCTGGGAGTTTTGACCGATCTTAATGCAATGAGTACTGCAATGAATGAAAACGACGGCGTGCTGAAAACCTATACTATGGCAACGGGCACTTGGAAGGTTTCACTTGAAAGAGTTGCAGAGGGCGACTATCTGACGGCTAACATTGCTTCCGACATGGAAAAGGAAGTCAGAAACGTCACCCTGAAGATTCAGGACAACGCCGAAGGCGACTTTGCGAAGCTCGTAGACAAGGCTAAAGATGTTATTACATTTAATGATGTCAGCATTACTCTGAATGAGATTGATTACGCAAATCAGGCTGTTAACGTAAGCGGAAGCGGAAATGTGGACGCTGTTATCAATCTGAAGAACGATACCGACTACGCCGCTGTTGTGGCAGTCATTCTGACAGAGCAGACAGACGGCGATGTGAAGGCTAACCTTGTTGACGCTCTCAAGAAGTATGCCGAGTTCGGAAGAACAGATGACCTGAAAGAAGCGATTGAAGCGGTTACCGTTTCTCAGCTCCTGACCGCGCTGAAGAATATGACCCGCGACAGCTTTGCAGGAATACTTGCAAATCTCGGCATTGAGAACCTCGACAACGCCGCAGAGCTTGAGGCCGCTTACGACGATATGCTCGTCATGGTCGGAAATATTGCTTCCAAGCTGAATATTAACGGCGGCAGCCGTACAATCGGCAGCTATGCAGGCTCCTTCGGAAGCTATGAGCTTACCGGAACATACAGCACCTCCACAAGCGGAAAGGTCAACCTGAATGCAAGCGCAGATGTTCGTGTTGTATTGAATCTGCTGGATCCCGATCCCGAATGGGCATTGGATAGAATAGAAATTCAGCAGCTGCCTGATACTTTAGAGTATCGCCTCACTCAGTCTCTCGACCTTACCGGAATGGTAGTCGTTGCATACTATGAGGACGGCTACTACGAAGAAATCACCGACTACACCGTAAGCGGATTTGATTCCGAGACCCTGGGAGATAAGACGGTTACGGTAACATATGAAGGCTTCACGGATACATTTACCGTATCTGTTGTAAGAGTCGTAGGAGACATTAACAACGACGGAAAGGTCAATGTTTCCGATGTTATCTGTATCAAACGTATTCTCAGCGGTAAAGATCCCGAGCCCGAGAATATTCTTATTGCAGATATTGACAACGACGGCAAAATCACTGCGAAAGACGCATTGCTTCTGAAGTATATAGTTGCAGGTCGTTAATAAGTAAACCTCTAAGGGGGCGCTGCCTGAGCAGCGCCCCTTTTCGTTTGGCTCCGTTATTTCTCAGTTTTCATATATTTGTTTAATTTGCACTAATTTGTTAAAAAATATTGACTACGGTTTTGCGAAGTGGTAGAATTATTGTGTATAAATACCGAGAAAGGATAACCGACATGAAAAAACTCGTTTCAGTGCTTCTTTGTGCCGTAATGCTTTCAGGTGCGCTCAGCGTGTGCGCCTCTGCCCTCGACACAACCCAGCACCTTCCCTTCATGGACGACAAGACATACTCTGCCGGCGACGTAAACGACGACGGAAGCGTTAACGCTCTGGACGCCCATGCGCTGAAGTCCTCCGTGGCAGGTCTTGGCACGGGCATAAACACCGACGCCGCAGACCTTAATGCGGACGGAAGCGCAAACTCCCGTGACAACCTTATTCTGAAGGCTGTTTTTGTGGAGGCTGCAAGTATTGACAACTATGTTTCCGATGCTCCCATTTATAAGCTTACAATAGCCGAAAATCCCATTTCCGACTACGCCATCGTAGTCCCCGAGGGAACAAACCGCCTGGATGACAACGTTTACGTTGCCGCCGAAATTTTGCAGACATACATTGCGGCGGGAAGCGGCTTTAAGCCGAGCATTGTAAACGGAGAGTCAAAGGCGGCTCACGCAATTTACTTCCACGCAATTGAACCCGCCTCCGCCGAAAGCGAAGAAATGGGTCTGGGTCTTGAGGACTACATCTACCGGGTAACGGACGGCGACCTGCACGTTTACGGAACCTTACGTGGCAACATGTATGCCGCTTATGAAATCTGCGAAAAGTTTCTGGGATTTCGTTTTTACGACAACCGCTACACCTATTCTTACAGAATGAGAACCTCGGATATTCCCGAAGGACTTTACGAATACCACAAGGTTCCTCTTGAATTCCGCTACACGGGTTCTCCCGTTGACGACCAGGCGGCAATATATCAGGTTTATTTTGCACAGCGTCAGAACGGTACTCAGATTTATGCCGCAGGCGACAAAAGGTGCGGCTATCTGACCGGTCCCCGCTTTATTAACGCTCACTCCTTCGGCGTATACAGGACCATGATGGCAGGCTCCTATCCCGAGGATGACAGCCTGACCCTGCGTGAAAAGCTCACACAAAAATACTTAGACGGTCAGAAAAAGATCAACGCCGAACAGACATTTTACCATTGGCAGCCCTGCGCTTCCTCCGACGAGCAGTATTACGAAATGTATAACGGCATGCTGGAAGTCCTTGAAATGATACAGGGCTGGGGCACAAACAAGTATTACGAGGATATTCAGGATTTGGGCATATACTCCATGTCCTTCTCCATTAACGACAACGGCGACTATTGCCGGTGCCGTTTCTGCCTCCCGAAGGTCAACGGCGGCAGCGTGAGAATTTCCGGCGATGTTGACGAAAAGCTGAAAAACTACTCAGGAGAATATACTGTCGGCGCAAATAACAGGGTAACCTTCAAAAAAGAGGGCTACTCCGGACTGTATATGGATTTAGCCGTCCGTGCGGCAACGGAAATTACCACCGAATACCACGGATATGAGTTTGATTTCGGAGAAGAAGGTATTCCTCCTCTTGACGAAGGGATTCGCAAGGTTTATCCCGGAATTAAGCTTTACCTTATCATTTACGATTTCACCATACCCGAATCCATAAAGCCCGTTTCAAACATTATTCTCATGTACTGCGGACATGGCTGTAACAACCACATTCTCGGCACGGGCGATTGCGGCGACGGCACCACCGTTTTAGGCGGCTCCAATAAAATCAACGAAGTATCAATGCCTGCATGGGCTGAGTACTGCCACGAGGCGGGCGGCTCCATCTGGTACTGGTCCTACGGCGTAAACTACAGCTACTATCTGGGTCCCTGCCCCAACATTTTAGACTTCTACTATAACATGAAGTATATATATGATGTTTGCGGCTTCGACGGAGTTTACTATGAAAGCTGCGGCGGTCCTCACAACAACTTTGAGGATATGAAGTCATATCTTGCCGCCCAGGTAATGTGGGATCCGGGCATGAGCTATGAGCGCTTCACCGAGATCACGAAGGAATACATGAAGATGTATTACGGCAAGGGGTATGAGCAGATTTACGAATACATGCTGCTCCAAACCGCCGCCGGCGACGCTACGGGCTGGTGCTTTGTTAACAACCACGACCGTCCCGGAGACATGTACTCATACGCATATCTGCGGGAGCATTACGAGGAAATGAGAAACTATATCCTCACCGCCATTGACATGGCAGGAGACGATTACCACAGAACAAACTGCGAAAGACTTCTCCTTTCCTGCGAATTTATGGGTCTGGTCAGCGTATACACGGATATGTATACCAACGGCACCGAGGCACAGCGCGCGGAATATACCGCAAGATATACATGGCTTTGGAATTATCTTAACGATAACGACATTCCCATCTTCCCCGACCCGGAAATATATTCACTTCCCGATGAAATAGATTTGTCGGTTAACCCTATGACCCAGTTCTATGAATTCGGCGCATGGAGAGCCGGAGTTACCCCGTAAGGGAAGCAAGCTAAAAAGGAACGCAGAGATGCGTTCCTTTTTAGCGTCCGGCGATAAGCCTTCCCTTAACACCTATCCCCATTTCTCCGGCAAGCGGAAAAACGGGGACCCCCGGTGGCGGGAAGGGGGACCGGCTCTGCCGGTGGATGAGTTGTGTATAAATACCGATTATCGCTTTATAAACGGCGGGAGCAAGCCCCGCTCTACGGGTTTTCCGTCTCCGCCCGCCCCCCTTTCCTTCCCCGTTTTTTCTTTTCTCTGCGTTTTTCCGCCTTGTCAAAATGCCCCTTTTGGTGTATAATATCCGAAAAGAGGTGATTATATGTTCAAACGGTTTTTAAGCTACTACAAGCCTCATCGGCTCATATTCGCCCTGGATATGCTTGCCTCCTTTCTTGTGTCGCTTATCGGAATTTTTTATCCCGTGGTTACAAGAAAAATAGTGAATGAGTTCACATCCTCCACTATTAACGCACAGATTATCTGGACTTCGGGCATTATCCTTTTCGTTCTGTATTTTATACGCATGCTCCTTAACTACTTCATCCAGTACAAGGGACACGAAATGGGCGTGAAAATGCAGGCGCAGATGCGAATGGACCTGTTCTCCCACCTGGAAACTCTCCCGTACAGCTTTTTCGACGACCACCGCACGGGCAAAATCATGTCCCGCCTTACAAACGACCTTTTTGAGGTAAGCGAGCTGGCGCACCACGGCCCGGAAAACCTTATAATCTCGTCCATTACCGTAATAGTCTCGTTCGTATATCTTTCCTATATTAACATTTATCTCACCCTGATAATATTCGCCTGCGTTCCCGTTCTCTTTTTCATCTCATGGGGACTGAGAAAGAAAATGACCTCCGCTTTCGCCAAAAGCCGCGAGGCGATTTCGGAAATCAACGCAGTGGCGGAAAGCAGTATTTCCGGCATCAGGGTAACAAAGGCTTTTACCAACGACGATGTTGAAAAAGAAAAGTTTGACAAAGGAAACGGGCAGTTTGTTGCCTCCCGAAAGGAAGCCTACAAGGCTATGGGGCTGTTCCATTCCTCCACAAACTTTGTCACCAACATTTTCAACGTGGTGGTGCTCATTGCCGGCGGCTTTTTCATGGCGGACGGCAAAATCAGCGTTGCGGATTATTCCGCCTTTATTGTGTCGGTCAGCCTTTTCATCACCCCCGTCACCTCCCTTATCAGCTTTATGGAGCAGTTTCAGGACGGAGCCACGGGCTTCAAAAGATTCGTTGAAATTATGGACACGGAGCCTGAAAGGGACTCCGAAAACGCCGTTGATATGGGCAGAGCCGAGGGCAATATTGAGCTGTGCGGCGTTTGCTGTGACTACGGCACACAAAGAGAGGTGCTGAAGGACGTAAACCTTTCAATTCCCGGCGGAAAGATTTTTGCACTTGTGGGCCCCAGCGGCGGTGGGAAAACCACCATCTGCCACCTTATCCCCCATTTCTACGAGCCCTCATCGGGCAAAATCTTTATTGACGGCAAGGAAATACACGAGATTTCGCTCCGTTCCCTGCGCCGCAATATAGGCATAGTTCAGCAGGATATATACCTGTTCAACGCAAGTGTCCGCGAGAACATTCTGTACGGACGCCCCGACGCCACGGAAGAAGAAATCGTGGAGGCGGCAAAGCGTGCCAACATCCACGATTTCATAATGACTCTTGAAAAAGGCTACGACACCGAAATCGGAGAGCGGGGAGTAAAACTCTCCGGCGGTCAGAAGCAAAGACTGAGCATTGCACGGGTATTTCTGAAAAATCCGCCTATCCTCATTCTGGACGAGGCTACAAGCGCACGTGACACCGCAACGGAAATTATGATTCAGAAGTCCCTTGACGAACTGTGCCGGGGCAGAACCACCATAGTTGTGGCGCACCGCCTCTCCACGGTGAAAAACGCCGACGAAATAGCGGTTGTGGAGGACGGCCGCATTACGGAGCGGGGCACCCATTCCGAACTTATGGCTATGGGCGGCACGTATGCCGGTCTTTACAGCACACAATGGAAGCAATAAGCTTTTCAGTTATACTGTCCACATTTGAAAAGTCCACGCAGGGAGTATAGATTTTTTCAAGCTCCCCGTGGGCTTTTCCCGCTTCTTTAAGACTTTCAAGCGCTTCCTTTACCGCCATATCGATACACTTTCCCGAAAAAGTAAGCCTCCCTCTGTATTCGGACAGCACCTTGGCATCCGTAAAACGGCGTAGATTTATAATTCTTTCGCACTCTCCGTCTGCGAACGGAGACAGGAGCACCCCCGTGGACGGCACGTAGATTTCACCGATACCGTACAGGGGCGAGTGCGACACGCAGACCCTTTCTCCCCGCCGTACAAGCTCCCCTGCAAGCCTCTCCGTAAAAATAGGGAGAGCGCATGCATGGTCTGACAGTAATATTTTTCTTTCGGCTCCGTCAAAGCCCGACAGACGTACTGCTCCCTTGCAGGAGACGGCAAAGGTCTGCCGCCATTGGACGGCGCCTTTTCTTAGCCCTTTTTCCTTTGTTATCCCGTCCGCAAGACGGGAAATAAAGCTGTCCGCTTTTTCATAGAGAAATGCTTTTTCTATGAGCTTCTGTCTGGAAAGGATAAGCTCCCGTGCGGCGGCAAGATAGCAGTACGCCCTTGCAAAGCCTTCCTTTTTCACCCTGCAAAGCTTCCTTATTTCCTCCTTTTTTTCGGACAGGGCGTCATTGTCAAAGCAGGGGTAAAGGTCTACAATCTCACCGCATGCCCCCGGATACTCAGGATCGTTTTCGTGAGGGGCGGTACCGTCCATAATACCTATCTTTTCCCCGTTTTTTTCCATTACCACCCCGTCAAGAGAATCCGGGTCGGAGGAGCAGTATAATAGTGTCACGCTCATGCCGCCGTTTTTCGCCGCCCGGGCAAGCCTTCCCATGAGAGTGCTTTTTCCCGTGCCCGGTCCCCCTTTCAGAATATACACCCTTGAAAACTCATCCTCGGATATGTAATCCCCCACATGAGACACAAATCCTTTGCAGGTGTTTTCTCCTATAAAGAACGAATTTTTGCAGTTTTTCTTCCCGAAATAAATAAAATATGAATTCATCTTAACTCCTTCCTTTTATACCATTATATGCCGACTTCCTCGGTGTGCCATTGCCTCAATTTGTCCCTTTTCGTTTTTATACTACGGCGCACAGCGACAAAAAACATGGCCTTCTGAACTTATAATAAATGTAGCCGATTGTAAAAGTCAGCAAATACAAATACAATTCGTTTTTTCGGCGGCAAAGCCGCAGAAAAAACACCCTTAAGACGAGCAAAGCGAGTACGCGCGCCGAGGGGAGCTGCCAAATTCCGTGAGTTTGGCAGGCGGCGATGAGCGCGCGAATCCCCGCCGCGCGGGTTTCAATTGTAAAACGCAGTTTTACAATTGACTAATAATAAATGGTAAAGGAGGGGCATATGGAGACAACCTTGTACGCCGACGTTCTGTTTTTCGTAAACTTCAGCATGGATTTCATATCCGTTTGGGCGTCCTCATATCTCTGCTCGGCAAGGCGGCACGCAGGGCGCATGTCCCTTGCCGCCGCCATAGGAGGGATATACGGGGTTTTTGCCGTAGTTGCGGGACTTTCCGGCGTTTTCGCTTACATATCCGCCGCGGCGGTCAGCGTTCTTATGGCTCTTGCCGCCTTCGGAATGCCGGGGAGCTTTTCCGATCTCCTGCGAAAAAGCGCCGTTATCTGGGGAAGCGGCGCACTCCTCGGAGGGCTTATGACCGCCTTTCTCAGCCTTTTCGGAAATCCGGGTGCGGAGAACACCGCAGAAAACGGCGGTACCGCCCGTGGGTTTACGGCGGCGTTTGCCGCCGCCGCTCTGTACCTTACCGCCAGAATAATTGCAAGAGCAAAGGCGGGTAAAAGCGTTACCGTCACCGTAAGCCACGGCGGGCGAAAAATCGAGCTGTCAGCCCTCTGCGACAGCGGAAATCTCCTGAGAGACCCCATTTCCGGCGACCCTGTAATGACGGTGTCCGAAAAAGCCCTTTTTCCCCTGCTTGGGGAGGACTTGTCGGATATTCTCGCCCATTGCAGACTGGACGAAATGAAGGAGCTGTCCTTGAAGGTGAGAA
>JAQXKW010000157.1 GCA_029010655.1 Clostridia bacterium
GGAGGCATATCAATTGCGTTTTTATTCTGGAGCGGCGTTATCACGTCTCCGAATTTTTCAGAAAGGAGGCTTATGATTTCGTGGGCTCTGTCCTCGTCTGCATAGCCTACGTTAATACTGGTAAAGGTTTCAAGGGCTTTCAGTTCATTAAGGGTTAGCATCGGAAAGCCGAAGGACAAATCGCCGCCTATTTCGAATCCATATGAGTTTTTTCCCACGTCTATATTCATATACCGTGCGCCGGTTTCACGAAAAAACTCCGCCAGCTCCGGAAGCCTTCCGGCGTCCGCTCTTTTATCGAATATTTCCGTTCCGTCAGGCTCTGCACAGAATGCACCGCTGAGGCACAGAAAGCTGTCCATATCGTGAAAATCCGTGGAATTGAAGCCGTCAATTGCCGCTCCGTACATTCTGCCGGTAACTACGACCAGTTTATTCCCTGCCGCGCGGAATCTGCGGACAGCTTCTCTGTCTTCCTCGTCTATTATTCCAGACGGCCAGTGAATAAGCGTTCCGTCGAAATCGCTTGCTAATAAATATGCCATGTTTTTTCCTTTAAGTCGATAAAATGTATCATTTTTTATACTTTATAGTAATTCTGTAGCGTATATCGAAAATTCCGTCAGGAATTTATATCGACCTATCTTACTATTCCTACTCATCGACATATTTTGCCTTACGGCAAAAATCGATATAGCCTTCGGCTTCGATATATGCGCGTTCCGCGCATTCGATATAATCTAAATTCCTGCGGAATTTAGATCTCTCTGCTAAGCAGACTGACCGTCTCCACATGCTTCGTATGCGGAAACATATCGACAGGCTGTATTTTCTGCACTTTATAGCCGCCGCGGGTGAGAACATGCAAATCCCGGGCAAGTGTTTCCGGGTTGCAGGAAACATACACCGCCTTTTGAGGGGCGCATTTTAACAGGGACATGAGAAACTTTTTCGAGCATCCGGCTCTGGGAGGGTCCATGAACACCACGTCGAATTTCTTTTTGTCACGGGCAACCATTTCCATAAACTCGCCTGCGTCGCCCTTATATATTCTGAAATTTTTTGTATGATTTAGCCGGCAGTTTTCGATTGCGTTTTTTACCGCCGATTCGTTATTTTCAACACCTATTACCCTGCCGCACTCCGCCGCCGCCACGATTCCGATTGTTCCTATACCGCAGTATGCGTCCAGCACCGTTTGATTTTCTTTAAGATTTGCAAAATCAAGCGCTTTATTATAAAGCACCTCCGTTTGCTTCGGGTTCACCTGATAAAACGAGGCGGGAGAAATTCTGAAGTAGCACCCGCACAAAACGTCCTCTATATACCCTTCTCCCCACAGGACTTCTTCTTTTTCTCCTATCCACAGGGGAATATCCGTATCGTTTACGCACTGGACTACGGTTCTTATATGAGGAAAACGGCGGACAAGGTTTTCCGCAAAGTCCCTGCCCTGTCTGAGAACTCTGTCCGTTGTGACGAGAGCCACCATTATTTCTCCGGTCGCAAAGGCACGCCGCACCATAATATGCCGGAGAAGCCCCTTACCGTTTGAGGGATTATACACCGTTATACCGTAATCCTTAAGCATTCCCCTTGCGGCTCTGACTATCCACCCGGAGACCTCGTCCTCTATTAAACAGGAATCGGTCTTAACCAATCTGCCGTCAGAGGACTGCCAAACGCCCGACACGGCATGACCTCTGGCATCGGTGGAAAACGCCGCCTGCAGTTTATTTCTGTAATGGTACGGCTCGTCCATACCGATAATTTCATCAACACGGCAAAACTTTCCCAACAGGGAAATTACCCGCTTCATTTTGAAGCTCAGCTGTTCCTGATAGCTTAAATTCGTAAGCTGACAGCCTCCGCATTTTTTATATACGGAGCAGGAATGAGCCCTGTTCACGGCGTTACCTCCTTTTTAATAAAACTGTCCGAGTGCACAAGGGGCATAAGGTAAAAGGCGGCAAGGAAACACCCTGCCGCCTTAATATCGATTATTTAAGTGCGATAGCAGCTTTTGCTTTAGCACAAATCGCAGCAGCGTCAAGTCCGAACATAGAAAGAAGCTCTTTTGCAGGTCCGGATCTGCCGAAGCAGTCCTCCGTTCCCACACGCAGAACAGGTGTGGGACAGCTTTCACTAAGTGTCTCGCAGACAGCTCCGCCCAAGCCTCCGATAACGGAGTGCTCCTCGGCGGTGACGATACAGCCGCATCTCTTTGCCTCTGCAATAACCAGTTCACGGTCAATGGGCTTAATAGTTGCCATATTTACAACTGCGGCGCTGATGCCGTCGGCTTTCAGAAGCTCTGCCGCTATAAGCGCCTGCTCCACCTCAACACCGTTGGCGATAATGGAAACGTCGGTTCCGTCAAGAAGCTTTACGCCTTTTCCTATTTCAAATTTATAGTCATCTCCGCAGACCTGAGGAACAGCCATTCTGCCGAATCTGAGGTATACGGGACCGTTCATTTCGATGGAAGCCTTAACCGCCAGTCTCGTTTCCAAAGCGTCTGCGGGACAAATCACGGTCATGCCAGGAACGGTACGCATAAGCGCAAAGTCCTCAAGGCACTGGTGAGTTGCGCCGTCCTCGCCGACGGTGATACCGCCGTGGGTTGCGCCGATTTTTACGTTGGCGTGGGGATAGCCTATGGAGTTTCTGACCTGCTCGTATGATCTTCCTGCCGCAAACATGGCAAAGGTTGAAGCAAAGGGGATTTTTCCGCTGAGAGAAAGACCCACCGCAACGCCTATCATGTTATTCTCTGCTATTCCGCAGTCAAAAAACCTTTCGGGAAACTCCTTTTTGAACATTCCCGTCTTTGTTGCCGCCGCCAGGTCGGCGTCAAGAACCACGAGATTATCGTATTCTTTTCCGAATTCTATAAGCGCCTTGCCGTACGCTTCTCTTGTTGCAAATTTATCTGCCATTATTCTGTCCCCCATTACGCTTTAAGGTCGTTCATAGCCGTCTCGTACTGCTCATCATTGGGAGCGGCGCCGTGCCATGAAGCCTGATTTTCCATGAAAGATACGCCCTTACCCTTAACGCTTTTTGCAATAATAACGGTGGGCTTACCCTTGCATGCCTTTGCTTCTGCAAAAGCCTTTTCAAGGGAGTTAAAGTCATGAGCATCCGCCATGACCACATTCCAGCCGAATGCGGCAAACTTTGTATCAAAGGGTGTGGGTCCGATTACATCGTCAATGGGACCGTCAATCTGGAGGCCGTTCCAGTCAAGAATATAGCAAAGATTGTCCAAATTATAGTGAGCGGCGAACATTGCGCTCTCCCATACCTGACCTTCCTCTGCCTCGCCGTCGCCCATAAGAGCGTACACACGGCGGGGGGAATTATCAAGCTTTGCGGCAAGAGCCATGCCGCAGGCAACGGATACGCCCTGCCCCAGAGAGCCGGTTGACATTTCAACGCCGGGCACTTTATTCTTATCGGGATGTCCCTGAAGATTAGAATCGGATTTTCTGAAGGTTTTAAGATGCTCCACAGGGAAAAAGCCCTTCTGAGCCAGAACCGAATAGAGACCGGGAGTAATATGTCCCTTTGAAAGGACGAATCTGTCGCGCTCAGGATCGTCCATTTTTGCAGGGTCAACATTCAGCTCCTCAAAATAAAGATATGTCAGTATATCTGCGGAGGAAAGCGAGCCGCCGGGATGACCGGAGCTTGCGGAATGAACCGCTTCGATTATTCCAACACGCACCTGACGTGCGATTTCGGACAGCTCGGAAATTCTTTTCTGTTCCATAAAAGTGTTCCTTTCAAAGTTGTTAACCGCACATCTGCGGTTGCCATACAGCTTAATTTATATAATAATACATATATCGAAAAAAGTCAAACATATTTTTATAAATAGCTTGCATTCGGCGCAAAAAAATGAGCGATGCGATTGTGAAACAAAAAATGTAAAAAAGTATTGACAATCAAACCAAAAGTATGTATAATAAAAAAGCTGTCAGCACTGAGACGACCCCTGACAGCCGAAATCATTCGGAGAAGTACTCAAGAGGTCGAAGAGGCGCCCCTGCTAAGGGTGTAGGTCGGGATGACCGGCGCGAGAGTTCAAATCTCTCCTTCTCCGCCAACAAAAAAGTCTCTTTTGTCTACCGGACAAAAGAGACTTTTTTGAGTGATGTGTTCCTTGCGGAACGTGATGCGCACTGCGTGCGAGATGCAGACTTCGTCTGTGATACACGCCTTCGGCGCGTGGATGGAACGCATCGCATCACTTATCACAGCGAAGCGGCATCACTTATCACTTATTTGCAAATAAACCAAATTTATGATAGATCGAAGTCATCTGATATTTTACGCACCTTTTCCCTTTTTTCGCACCGTTATACTGCTTTTTTCAATGAAATCCGTTCCTTTCGGAACGGATTTCATATCGTATTTGCGTAGCAAATATATCATACGACTAAAGCCGTATATCATATCGCGATAGCGATATATCATTAATTTGTTCAGTAAATATGCAAGCAAAGCAGACACCGTTTATATCATAACAGCTTGATGTAGTATATATTGCACCTAAAATATCGCCTAATTCAGCAAATTCTGCCGTTTTTTGCCGTCAGTCCCCTTGCCTATCGGCGACAGCCTTTGTAGGGTGAACCGTGCCGTGGGGGTGATGAGGCGGTGCATATACCGTATAGATTTTCAAAGGACAGTTGCCTGTGTTGATAATATTATGCCATGTGCCAGCGGGGACAAACACGGCGTAGCCGTCGGAGACCTGCGACCGAAATGAAAGACAGTTTTCGCCGGGTCCCATTACCGTAAGTCCGTTTCCTCTTTCAATCCGCAGGAACTGATCGGTTTCGGGGTGCACCTCAAGTCCGATTTCCCCGCAGACGGGAATGCTCATCAATGTAAGTTGCAAATGCTGACCCGTCCACAGCGCCGTGCGGTAATTAGTATTTTCCCGTGTCTTTTTATCTATATCCGTAACGAAGGGTCTCGGACCGTAGTCATTTACGGTTATTCGGTAACGATTATTGTTTCTGTTCATTGTATTTACTCCTTTCATCATTATTATATGTGAGCAATTCACGTGCTGTGAACGGCACATACCGTGAAGAATAATTTTCAACGTCAAGTTGCTTTTCTTTTTCCTTAAAGTCATGTATACTGTAACCGTAAGATCTTACAGAATAAATTTACATGGAGAAAATTATGACTACTGTTGGACAAAGAATAAAAAATTTCAGAAAGAACTGCGATATGTCGCAGTCGGAGCTTGCCGGAAAGATAGGAGTTTCCGTGCAGACCGTTTCCAAATGGGAATGTGACGCAGGTATGCCCGACATTATTCAGATTATTCCTCTTTCACAGGTGCTGGGCGTTACCACCGACGCAATACTGGGAGCAGACGTCAATGAGCAGGGTGTAATTGACGGTATTATTAATTCCTTCCGTGAAAAATGGAAGAATAATCCCGCCTCGGGCAGTTTGGATTTTTATTTTGATATGTTTCTCGCTGAGAAAAACATACTGAAAAGATTTCCCATGAACTACCTTATCGCCCTTGAATGTGTAAGACGGGGCAAAACAATTCTAGAGCGCACAGTTCAGGATCATATTCCCGCACCCGAGGGCTGCAATGTTGCGGACGTTTACAGAGACATTAAAAGAACTGCCCGTTCCGTTATCAGCTACGACACAGACTTAGGACGGATTGCCGAAGCGAAAATGGAGCTTATTCAATGCCATTGCATTATGGGAAACAATGAGGAAGCAGAGGCTGAATTTGAAGGACTTCCGCAGAAAACGGAATACGATGCGAGCCTGTGGTCTGCCATTGTTATTGGTGACAGAAGCATGCATACAGATGCCGCAAGAAAGAAATTTTCTTACGCTTTGCAAAATCTTAACTCAGGCTTTTACCACCTTGCCAATGCATATTCTTTATGCGGAAAAGAAAAACGCAGTGAAGCAAAAGAAATCTGCATAAAAGCCATCGAAATATATGAAAGCCTTGAAGGGTTTATGGGCGAGACGGAACGGCTGGATTTTTTAAGGCGCCTATGGATTATTCTCGGAAAGCAGTATCTGCGTGACGGTGAATATGAAAAAGTAATTGACTGTGCCGAACATCTAACAATGCTTTGCGAAAAGCACTTTGAAAATGAAAAGCAAGGCAAAGGTTACGGCAAATACTTTGACAGCTCTGTCATTAAGATCGGCACGGAGCTTTTCAAGGGGTCGGAGGAGTACATTTGGGATTTGACTGCTTTGTACGACGAGTGTGACGACCTGGAGGGAAACCCCGTTGTCACATCTCCGAAATTCAAAGCCTGTGTTGAAAGGATAGAAAAACTGAAATAGTATCAGCGCCGGCGGCTTAATACTCTATCGTCAAAAAGCATGAAAGTGTCTCCGAAAAAATCTTTATATTTTGTCGGAAAAACCGCATTTTGCCACTTGACAGAAATCCGGTTTTACGATAAAATATATTTGTGATTTGAAGTGTCTCCGTGACTGACGGATTGTTATGGGCAACCATAGTGGAGCGGAGATATAATATTCGCCGACCGTCTGGGCGCACTTACCTTCACAAGAGGATAAGTGCGCCCAGTTTGTTTTTACCTAAAAGGAGGAATAGAATGAAAAAAGTCGGAATCATTATGGGAAGCACCAGCAATTTGCCCGTGGTACGAAAAGCTATCGACACACTTGTCTCTCTCGGAATCCCTCACGAGGTGCACGTGTATTCCGCTCACAGAACGCCGGACGAGGCTGCCGCTTTTTCGCGGAATGCCAAGGAAAACGGCTTCGGAGTTATTATTGCGGCTGCCGGTATGGCGGCTCACCTTGCGGGAGCAATTGCCGCAAACACTACCCTTCCCGTTATCGGGATCCCCTGTAAATCAAATACCTTAGACGGCATTGACGCCCTTCTTTCAACAGTTCAGATGCCCTCCGGCATTCCGGTGGCGACTGTTGCCATTGACGGGGCTGTTAATGCCGCTTTGCTTTCTGCGGAAATTCTTGCACTTTCCGACAGTGAGCTTTCCGAAAAGCTTTCTGCAAAACGGAAAGCAGACAGCGCCGCCGCCCTTGAAAAGGATGCGGCAATAGCCGATGAATTCAATAAATAATTATTAAAAGTATAAAGGAGAACAGAAAATGGAACTGGTTTATTCCGGAAAAACAAAGGATGTATTTGCACTTGAGAACGGCAACTATCTTCTCAAATTCAAGGACGACTGCACAGGCAAGGACGGCGTTTTCGATCCCGGTGAAAACTCCGTGGGACTTACTATTGAGGGTGTGGGCGACGTTAATCTTCGCATGTCCGTTTACTTCTTTGAAAAGGTAAACGCCGCAGGAATTAAAACGCACTATGTGAGCGCAGACCTTGCAAACACCACCATGGAGGTTCTCCCTGCAAAGGTTTTCGGGAAAGGTCTTGAGGTTATCTGCCGTCACAAGGCTGTGGGCAGCTTCTACCGCCGTTACAGCGATTACATTGAGGAGGGCGCAAATCTTCCCGCTTACGTTGAAACCACCTTCAAGGACGACGCAAAGGGCGACCCCCTTGTAACAAAGGACGGACTTATCGATTTAGGCGTTATGACCGGCGAGCAGTACGACGACATTAAGGCTATGACCCAGAAGATTACCGGTATTGTTGCCGATGACCTGAAGGAAAAAGGACTTGTTCTCTACGACATTAAATTTGAATTCGGCTACGACGCCGACGGCAAGGTCATGCTTATAGACGAGATTGCCTCCGGCAACATGCGTGTTTACAAGGACGGCGAATACGTTGACCCCATGACGCTCTCCGAGCTTTTCTTCGCATAATCGGAGGCGATAAATGGGAGGATTCTTCGGCATAGCATCGAAGGAAGACTGCATGGCAGACGTTTTCTTCGGTGTTGATTACCATTCGCATTTGGGAACTCGAAGCGGCGGCATGGCGGCTTTCGACCGTGAAATCGGTCTTCAGCGCAAAATCCACCACATTGAAAATTCCCCTTTCCGTACCAAATTCGAGCACATTTTCGATGAGATGCAGGGCACTTCCGTTATCGGCTGTATCAGCGACAGCGACCCTCAGCCCATGCTCATCCGCTCAAATCTCGGAAATTACGCCATCTGCATGATAGGCGTAATCAACAATTCCGAGGAGCTTATAGACCAATATCTTTCCTTCTCCGGCGGTCACTTTGACTCCATGACGGGAGGAAAGATAAATTCCGTGGAGCTTCTTTCCGCATTAATCGACCAGAAAAGCAGTTTTTCCGAGGGGATAAAATTTGCTCAGAAGTCTATTGACGGCACTGCCGCCATTCTTATATTGAAGGATAACGGCAATCTTATCGTCGCCCGTGACCGTTTGGGCAGACTCCCCCTTCAGATAGGAAAGAGAGAGGACGGCTACGCAGTTTCCCTCGAATCCTTCGCATACGAAAAGCTGGGCTTTGAAACAGTTCGCTGTCTCGGCCCCGGAGAGATTGTGGAAATATCTGCCGACTCGCTCACTCAGCTTGAAGCGCCCGGCAAAAAGAAGCGTGTATGCTCCTTTTTGTGGAGCTACTATGGCTACCCCACCTCCACCTATGAGGGCACCAACGTAGAGATGATGCGGTACAAAAACGGCGAGCTGCTTGCTGACATGGACCGTGAAAAAGGGACTGTGGAAAACATCGACTACGTGGGCGGCGTTCCCGATTCCGGCACTCCCCACGCCATCGGATATGCAAACCGCAGTAAGGTTCCTTTTGCAAGAGCTTTCATTAAATATACTCCCACCTGGTCCCGCAGTTTTATGCCCGGCAAGCAGACCGACAGGCAGAAAATCGCAAAAATGAAGCAAATCCCCGTAAAGGAGCTTATTGAGGGCAACGACCTTTTGTTCGTTGACGATTCCATAGTTCGGGGAACACAGCTTCGGGAAACAGTTGAATTTCTTTATGAGAGCGGAGCAAAGTCCGTTCACATGCGTTCCGCCTGCCCCCCTATTATGTACGGCTGTAAGTATCTGAACTTTTCCCGCTCCACAAGCGATATGGACTTAATTGCCCGCAGGGTTATTATGGAGCTTGAGGGCGAGGAGGGCTTTGAGCATATTGAGGAATACTCCGACGGAAACACGGAAAGAGGAAAAGCACTCCGCAAAACCATTTGCGAAAAATTCAACTTTGCGTCCCTTGATTTCCAGTCTCTCGAAAACGTAGTCAAGGCAATAGGGCTTGACCCCTGCGAGCTTTGCACCTACTGCTGGAACGGCAAAGAATAATCAGAGTTTTAGTAAAGGATTTAAGATATTATGAACAACAATTCAAGATCCGAAGCATATGCTGCCGCCGGCGTTGACATTACCGCCGGATACAGGTCGGTTGAGCTTATGAAAAAGCATATAGCCGCCACAAACACCCCCGGTGTTTGCTCAGATGTAGGAGGATTTGGCGGACTTTTCTCACTTGACCTTGAGGGTGTTAAAAATCCCGTTCTCGTTTCAGGCACGGACGGCGTGGGCACAAAGCTGAAAATAGCCTTTCTTATGGACCGCCACGACACGGTGGGTATCGACTGCGTTGCCATGTGCGTAAACGATATTATCTGCGCCGGCGCAAAGCCTCTTTACTTTCTTGACTACATCGCCTGCGGCAAAAATGTTCCCGAGCGGATTGCAGACATTGTTAAGGGCGTGTGCGACGGGTGCGTTCAGTCCGGCGCCGCATTAATCGGCGGTGAAACTGCGGAAATGCCCGGCTTCTACCCGGAGGACGAATACGACCTTGCTGGATACTGCACGGGTATTGTTGACAAGGATAAAATAATCGATAAAAATAAAATGAGCGAGGGTGACGTAGTAATTGCCCTTCCCTCCTCCGGCGTTCATTCCAACGGCTTCTCTTTAGTCCGCAAGGTGTTTGACGTTGAAAACTCCGATATTAAAGCTCCCGTTGAAGAGCTTTTCGGAAAGTCCATCGGCGAAACGCTCCTCACCCCCACAAAAATTTACGTAAAGCCCGTACTTGCTCTCCTTGAAAAGGTTGACGTTAAAGGAATTTCCCACATTACGGGCGGCGGCTTCTATGAGAATATTCCAAGAAGCATTCCCGAAGGGCTGTGCGCAAAAATTGACAGAAGCGCAGTCCGCATTCTCCCTATTTTCGACCTTATCGCAAAGAGGGGCAACATCAGCGAGCGTGATATGTTCAACACCTTTAACATGGGTGTGGGAATGAGCATCGTTGTTTCAAAGAATGACGCCGACACGGCGCTGTCCGTGCTCCGTGAAAACGGCGAGGACGCTTATATTATCGGCGAAATCGTAAAATCCGACGAAAGAATCATTATATGCTGAATAAGCTTTTATCCGGAGTCTGTGCAGGAATACTTATTGCCGTGGGAGGCACGGTTTATCTTTCCTGCGACAACAAGTATATAGGAGCTGTGCTTTTTACCGTAGCCCTCCTTTGCATCTGTCTTAAAGGGTATTCCCTTTTTACGGGTAAAATCGGGTTTATTCCCGAAAAGCACGGCAAGGAAGATTTATCCGCACTTTTTCTGGGGCTTTTGGGCAATGCCGCCGCATGCGTCATATGCGGACTGCTTCTTTCGGCGGCGCTCCCTCACATAGCTTCGGCGGCACGGGAAGCGTGTGCGGCAAAGCTTTCTCAGACCTTCTATTCCACGCTTATCCGCAGTATTTTCTGCGGCATAATTATGTACCTTGCCGTAAGCATTTACCGTGACAAAGGAAAGATTGTCGGAATTCTCTTTTGTATTCCCGTATTTATCCTTTCCGGCTTTGAACATTCTATTGCCGACATGTTCTATTTTTCGCTTTCAGGTGCCCCTTCCCTTCGTGTTTTCGGATTTTTGGGAACGGTACTTCTTGGCAATTCCGTCGGCGCCGTAATTCTCCCCATACTCGGAGGTAACTTAAAAAATGAAAAGCAAAGCTGATATTGCGGTGCTGGTTTCCGGCGGCGGCACGAATTTGCAGGCATTAATCAACGCCGAAAAAAAAGGAATACTTAAAAGCGGCGAAATAAAGCTGGTCATTTCCAACAAAGAGGGTGCATTCGCCCTTGAAAGAGCGAAGCGCTCTGGAATTCGCACCTCGGTTATTACAAAAAAGCAGTTTGCAAATCAAAGTGATTTTGAAGATGCGCTGATTTGTGAGCTTGAGAAAAACGGAATTGACCTTATAATTCTTGCGGGATTTATGGCGATACTTTCCGAAAAGTTCACCTCCCGTTTCCCGAAAAGAATCATAAATGTTCATCCGTCGCTTATTCCCTCTTTTTGCGGCGACGGCTTTTACGGGCTTCACGTTCACGAAGCGGCGCTGAAAAAAGGCGTTAAGGTGACGGGCGCTACCGTTCACTATGTGAACGAAATAACAGACGGCGGCGAAATAATTTTGCAAAAGGCAGTCAATGTTTTGGAGGGCGACACCCCGGAAACACTCCAAAAACGTGTTATGAGGCTGGCTGAATGGAAAATACTTCCAATGGCTGCGGAAATGGTTTCCCAAATGTTAATTAAGTGAGGTTTATTATGGCTTTATACGATATTAAAAAATTGCTCAGCGAAAACACATATCCCGGCAGAGGAATAGTTATCGGCCGTTCTGCTGACGGCAAGTCCGCCATGATAGGATATTTTATCATGGGCAGAAGCGAAAACAGCCGCAACAGAGTTTTTGAGCGGTTTGACGGCGGTATTCGTACCAAGGCTTTCGACGAGTCAAAAATGGAAGACCCCAGTCTCATTATTTATAATCCCTATCTCGCCTGCGGCGACAGCATTGACATTATAACAAACGGCGACCAGACAAACACTATATTCGACCGGTTTACAGAGGGTTTAACCGTTGAAGAAGCCCTTGCAACCCGTGAATTTGAGCCTGACGCCCCCAACTATACTCCCCGAATTTCCGGCGTTTGCTATTACGATTTTTCAAATGGGGGCTTTGAATATCAGCTTTCAATTCTGAAAAGTCTCAGCGGCGACGGAGACTTTTGCGTGCGCAACTATTTTAACTATCCCTCAAAGCCCGGTATCGGTCATTTTATCCACACCTACAAGTGCGACGGAAATCCCATTCCCTCCTTTACGGGAGAGCCCGAGGAGGTGGCAATGCCCGATACGGCAAAGGAGTTTGCAGACATTCTCTGGAACAATCTTAACCCCGACAACAAGGTTTCACTTTTCGTCCGTCAGGTTCCGCTTAACGGGGACGAGCCTTCGGAAATCATCATAAATAAAAATGTGTGAGGTGCTGAAAGATGAAAGAATTTGAACTGAAATATGGGTGCAACCCCAATCAGAAACCCTCAAAAATATACATGAACGACAATTCCGACTTGCCTATTGAAATTCTCAACGGCCGCCCCGGATATATAAATTTTCTTGACGCCTTCAACTCATGGCAGCTTGTTAAAGAGCTGAAAGAGGCGCTGGGACTTCCCGCAGTCGCTTCTTTCAAGCACGTAAGCCCCACAAGCGCCGCTTTGGGAATTCCCCTTTCGGAAAAGCTGAAAAAGGCTTGCTTTGTTGACGATATTGAAGGTCTTGACGACTCTCCCCTCGCCTGCGCTTACGCCAGAGCAAGAGGCTGTGACCGCATGTGCTCCTTCGGAGACTGGGTTGCTCTTTCCGATGTATGCGACGTTACCACCGCAAAAATGATAAAGCGTGAGGTTTCCGACGGAATTATCGCACCCGGGTACGAGCCGGAGGCTTTGGAAATTCTCAAATCCAAGAGAAAAGGAAGCTACAATATAGTAAAAATCGACCCCGACTACGTTCCCGAGCCCATCGAGCATAAGGAGGTTTTCGGCATAACCTGTGAGCAGGGACGGAACAACTTCAACATCGACCGGGACCTTTTGAAAAATATTGTCACCGAAAACAAGGATATGCCCGAAGGTGCTGTCCGTGACCTGATACTATCCCTTAT
>JAQXKW010000158.1 GCA_029010655.1 Clostridia bacterium
ACCGCCCGTTTTTGATGCCTTGTAAACCGCTTTCAGCATGGGCTCGGGACCGCAGGCGTAGAAATATGAGTAAGCGCAGTCCATGGCGTCCGTTACGAAGCCCTTTGTGCCGTAGCTTCCGTCGGCGGTGGTAACCGTAACCTTACAGCCCAGCTCCTTGAATTCCTTTTCCAAAAACACTTCGTCTTTTTTGTTAAATCCCAGAATTGCCGTAACGCTTTTGCCCTCCGAAATCAGCTTTTTCGCAAGCAGATACAGAGGGGGAATTCCAACGCCGCCGCCGAGAAGCAGGGGGCTGTCTCCCGAAAGGGAGGTGTCGTAGCCGTTGCCAAGCCCCGTCAGCACGGAAAGGCATTCGTTTTCCTTCATAAGCGACATTTTTTCCGTGCCTTTTCCCACTACCTTGTAAATCAGCGTCAGTGTGTCGCCCTCAAGGTCGCACACGGAAATAGGCCGTCTCAGATAAAGCCCCGATATTTTCAGATTAACGAACTGCCCGGGGGCGCTTACGGCGGAAAGGTCGCCTTTAAGCTTCATTCGGAGAACATTTTCCGTAAGATGAACGTTTTCCGTTATTTTTAATATTACTTCTTTCATCATTATGCGTCAATAGTTGAGATTGTAAGGGTGGTTTCCTCCAGCACGTCAAGAAGAACTCTCACGGTGTCCAGAGACGTAAACATGGTTGCATTGCTTTCCGTGGCGACACGGCGGATTTCATGGCCGTCGGACACCTGAGCGGGGGCACCGATGTCACGGGTGTTGATAATATATGCAATATGACCCTGTCGTATAGCGTTTGGGATTTCTTCGCTGTTTTCGCTGATTTTTGCAAGCACTCTGGTTCGGATGCCGTTTTCCTTTAAGAATTTTGCGGTTCCCGCCGTGGCTTCAATGTTAAATCCCAGGTTGTAGAAGCGGCGGACTAAGGGGAGAGCCTCCTCCTTGTCCTTGTCGGCAACGGTAACGAATACGGTTCCGTAGTTTTTGAGACGGGTGCCCGAAGCCTGCAATGCCTTGTATAGAGCACGGTTCAGCTTGTCGTCGTAGCCGATTGCCTCGCCGGTGGATTTCATTTCGGGGGAAAGGTATGCGTCAAGCCCCTTTATTTTGTTGAAGGAGAAAACGGGAACCTTTACGTAGTAGCGCTTTTTCTCCTCCGGGTAAATTGAGAATATGCCCTGCTCTTTAAGGGTCTTGCCCAGAATTACCTCTGTTGCAATGTCCGCAAGAGAGTAGCCCGTCGCCTTTGAAAGGAAGGGAACGGTGCGGGAGGAGCGGGGGTTTACTTCGATAATATAAACATTGTCGCCCTCGTCAACGATGAACTGGATGTTGTAAAGACCTACGATGCCGATTCCAAGCCCCAGCTTTTTTGCGTAGCGCAGTATTGTGCCCTTAACCTTGTCGGAAATGGAGAAGGTGGGATAAACGCTGATAGAGTCGCCGGAGTGAATACCCGTGCGCTCCACAAGCTCCATAATTCCGGGAACGAACACGTCGTGCCCGTCGCAGATTGCGTCAACCTCCACTTCCTTGCCCTGAATGTACTTGTCAACAAGCACGGGCTTGTCCGAGTCCATTTCCACGGCGGTTTTCAGATAGTGGCGCAGCTGTTCCTCGTTGGCAACTATCTGCATGGCTCTGCCGCCCAGCACGAAGGAGGGGCGCACCAGTACGGGATAGCCTATCTCCTTTGCCGCCGCAACTCCGTCCGAAAGACGGGTAACTGCCTTGCCCTTGGGCTGAGGAATACCAAGCTCCATAAGCACTTTTTCGAAGCTGTCACGGTTTTCCGCACGCTCAATTGCCTCGCAGTCCGTGCCGATAAGGCGTACTCCCCGGCGCATAAGCGGCTCTGCTAAGTTTATGGCGGTCTGACCGCCCAGAGATGCTACAACGCCCTCGGGCTTTTCAAAGTCGATAATCGCCATAACGTCCTCGGGGGTCAGCGGCTCGAAATACAGCTTGTCCGAGGTGGTGTAGTCGGTGGAGACGGTTTCGGGGTTGTTGTTTATGATTATTGCCTCGTAGCCTGCACGGCGTATGGTCTGAACCGCATGTACGGTGGAGTAGTCGAACTCAACGCCCTGCCCTATGCGGATAGGACCCGCGCCCAAAACCACAATTTTCTTTTTGTCCGTAAGCCTTGAATCGTTCTTTCCCGTGTAGGAGGAATAGAGATATGCAATATATGCGCCCGTGTGCAGGGTGTCAACCATTCTGAAAACGGGCACAATTCCGTTCTTTTTGCGCTTTTCGTAGATTTCAAGCTCCGTCAGATGCCACAGAGAAGCAATGTATTTGTCGGAAAAGCCCATAACCTTCGCCGCTTTGAGGGCTTCGGTGTCGTTGATGTTTTCGGAAAGCGATTTTTCCATGTCAACGATCTTTTTGAAAGACCGGAGGAACAGCTCCGTTATCATGGTAATCTCGTGGAGCTTTTCAATGTCCGCCCCGCGGCGCAGAAGCTCGAATATTGCGTACACATTGTCGTCTCTGTATTCTGAGATGTATGTGAACAGCTCCTCCGTTTTCATTGCGTCGAACTTTTTCAAACGGAAGTGGCAGACGCCCGTTTCAAGAGAGCGGACGGATTTTAAGAGACATTCTTCAAGAGTTGAGCCTATTCCCATAACCTCTCCGGTGGCTTTCATCTGAGTGCCGAGGGTGTTGGGTGCATCGGCAAATTTGTCGAAGGGGAAACGGGGGAATTTTGCAACAATGTAATCGAGGCTGGGTTCGATTGCCGCATTGCCGCCTGCAACGGGAATGTCCTCAAGCGCCATGCCGAGAGCGATTTTTGCGGTAACCCGTGCAATGGGGTAGCCGCTCGCCTTGGAGGCAAGAGCGGAGGAGCGGGAAACTCTGGGGTTTACCTCTATGAGATAGTATGTGTCCGACATAGGGTCAAGAGCAAACTGTACGTTACAGCCGCCCTCGATTTTCAGCTCGCGGATAATCTTTATGGCGGAATCGTTGAGCATTTTCAGCTGATGCTCGGGCAGGGAAAGTATGGGAGCCACAACTATGGAGTCTCCCGTGTGAACGCCCACGGGGTCTACGTTTTCCATGCCGCATATGGTGATTGCGTGGTCGTAGGAATCCCGCATTACCTCAAATTCTATTTCCTTGTAGCCCTTAACGCTTTTTTCTATAAGCACCTGATGAACGGGGGAAAGGTTAAAGCCGTTTGTTCCTATCTCAACGAGCTCTTCCTCGTTGTTTGCAAAGCCGCCGCCCGTGCCACCCAGAGTAAAGGCGGGGCGAAGCACTACGGGGTAGCCGATTTTCTTTGCGGCTTGTTTTGCTTCTTCAATTGAATATGTGATTTCGGAGGGAATAACCGGCTCGCCGATTGACTGGCACATTTCCTTGAAAAGCTCTCTGTCCTCGGCGCGCTCAATGCTCTCTCCGCTTGTTCCCAAAAGCTCCACTCCGCATTCCTTGAGAACTCCTTTTTTCTCAAGCTGCATTGCAAGATTAAGTCCCGTCTGTCCGCCGATTCCGGGAACTATTGCGTCGGGACGCTCATATCTGAGGATTTTTGCAATATATTCAAGGGTAAGAGGCTCCATGTATACCTTGTCTGCAATGGAGGTGTCCGTCATAATGGTTGCAGGGTTTGAGTTGCAAAGTATTACCTCATAGCCCTCCTCTTTAAGCGCAAGGCACGCCTGCGTGCCCGCATAGTCAAATTCCGCCGCCTGACCTATAACGATAGGACCTGAGCCGATTATAAGCACCTTTTTAATGTCAGTTCTTTTTGCCATTTTTATTTCTCCTGTATGTTATTATAAGCTATACTGTTGCCGGAACCCGTAAGAACGCACCTGCCGTATACTTCCCATCCCTCAAAGGGGGTAGCCCTGCCTCGGGAAAGGAACTTTTTCGGGTCAATGGTTTCGGTTTTGCCGAGATCCCATACGGTAAAGCCGTTAAAGGGTATGCCGAAGCGCACACGGGGGTTAATTGCCGTCAGCTCCAAAAGCTTTTCAAGGGTTATTATTCCGCTCTTTACAAGTCCCGTATACAGCAGAGGAAACGCCGTTTCAAGACCTACAATGCCGAATGCGCTTTTTTCCAGTCCCCTCGCCTTTTCTTCGGCGCTGTGGGGCGCATGGTCGGTGGCTATCATGTCTATTGTTCCGTCGCAAATACCCTCAAGTAAGGCTTCTCTGTCGGATTTCGACCGCAGAGGCGGGTTCATTTTGAACTTTCCGTCCTCTTTTAGGTCGTTTTCGTCAAGCAGAAGATAGTGGGGAGCTGTTTCGCAGGTAATGTCAACTCCGTCTCTTTTCGCTTTTCTTATAAGCTCCACGCTTTCCTTTGCGGAAATGTGGCAAACGTGATAGGCACAGCCTGTCTTTTTTGCAAGAGCAATGTCCCTTTCAATGGGACCCCATTCGCTCTCGGAGCATATGCCCCGATGCTTGTGAGCCTTTGCATAAGCCCCGTCGTGAATATATCCGCCGTAAAGCAGGGAGTTGTCCTCGCAGTGGGCGGCAATGATTTTTCCGAGAGCCTTTGCCCGCACCATTGCCTCAAGCATCAGCTCCTCCGACTGAACTCCCCGCCCGTCGTCGGAAAAGGCGACGGCGTATTTCGCCATGCCCTCAAGGTCGGAGAGCGTTTCCCCTTTTTCGCCTACCGTCACCGCTCCGTAAGGGTGAACGGCAATTGCGGCGTCTGTTTGGATTATGTCAAGCTGTGCTTTTATATTTTCCGCCGTGTCCGGCACGGGGGAAAGGTTGGGCATGGTGCAAACGTCGGTGTATCCTCCCCTTGCCGCCGCAAGGGAGCCTGAAAAAATCGTCTCCTTATAAGAAAAACCCGGCTCACGAAAATGCACATGCACATCGCAAAAACCGGGAAAAACACTGTATTCTTTATTGCCGTTCAAATGGGAGAGAAAAGCCGATACGTTACTGCGGCAGGGAATGTAATTCTCTTTGAAAACCGTATAGCTTGCCATATATCCTCCAACAAAAAAATCCTGCCTGCGGCAAGACTGCGGATATGCAAACACACGGGCGCCGCAGCGCCGCTTTCCGAATCTTGCCGGCATCTCTGTGCCGCCTTAAAGCTTCATCATATACATTATAACACCCTTATCTATCCCTGTCAAGGGGCAATAACACAAAAAAACACAATCTCGGCTTTTGGATTTATTGACACGGGCGGGGAAATGTAATATAATCAGTTTATAAAAACGAGTAAAGGAAGTTCTGTATGAGAATTGCCGTAAAAGTGGGAACGTCAACGCTGACGTATGCAACGGGAAATCTGAATATCCGCCATATTGAAAAGCTGTGTCGGGTCATAAGCGATCTGAAAAACGCCGGGCATGAGATAATACTGGTAAGCTCCGGCGCTATCGGCATGGGCGTGGGAAAGCTGTCGCTGAGAGAGCGTCCCTCCGATATGCCTACAAAGCAGGCGGCGGCGGCCGTGGGTCAGTGCGAGCTTATGTATACATATGACAGACAGTTTTCCGAGTACGGTCA
>JAQXKW010000159.1 GCA_029010655.1 Clostridia bacterium
CAAAAAGCCACAAATGACCCCCATATGCCGTGCATGCTGTAACATTCCATCAGCTTGTAGCGAAGGTCGAGCACCGTGTCCTTCCATATTTCGTCAGCTATGCCGTGCTCTTTGTATAATGTACGTAAATGACAGGTAAGACAGCAGTATATAAGAAGCTCTGCGGCATATGTGTGAACGCCGGCGGCACCGGATACGCCTCTCACCTCTTCGAGCATGGTCTTAAAATCAATTCTTCCGTCAGGCTTTGATTCGTACAGAGAAATGTATTTTTTAAACACAGCGGAGGTGGCGGGGCACCCCGAAAGCTTTTCATAATCGGAAAGCAGAGAATCGGACGCTTCCTTAGGATAATCGCAAAGCTCGAAAAATTCTTTTAAGTATTCTTTCATGGGTTTTTGTTCCTTTACAGTCGTTATTTGATATTATAAGTGACACGGCGAAAAAAATCAATAGGAGACAGTAAAAGAAAAAATAAAAAAACTATTGACATTGTGCAGAATAGGTGTTATAATAGCGGAGCAAAAGGAAGAAGAACGTACTCCGTTCTCACCGTGCCGCATGGGCGAGCATCGGTTCAATAAAGCTTTTACCCCTCTGTGGGTGGGTTTTGTGCGGAGTATGTCCGCACTTTTTATTTATTCACGGAGGTGCAAAGCTATCAGCACTAAAGAACTTCTCATCAATGATGATATCCGTGCAAAGGAAGTCCGTCTTCTTGACGAAAACGGAGACCAGATGGGTATCATGAGTCTCAGCGAAGCAAAGGACTACGCTGAGGACAAGGGCGTGGATCTTGTATGTATCGCTCCCCAGGCTACTCCCCCCGTTTGCCGTGCCATGGACTACGGTAAGTACCGCTATGAGCAGGACAAAAGAGAAAAGGAACAGAAGAAAAAACAGCAGACTGTCGAGGTCAAGGAGGTTCAACTTTCCTGCCGCATCGACAAGCATGATTTCGATACGAAGGCGTCCCGCGCCATCAAGTTCCTTAAAGAGGGAAACAAGGTCAGGGTGTCTCTGCGCTTTAAGGGCAGAGAAATGGCTCATCAGGATTTGGGACGTGAGGTTATCGCCAAGTTCCGCGAGGCCTGCGAGGAATTTTCCACTATGGATAAAAAGCCCACTCTTGAAGGCCGCCAGATGACAATGTTCCTTATGCCGCTGAAGGCGTCCTCCAAAAAAGCGGATAAGTCCGAAAAGCCCAAGACCGAGAAGGAGGCTCAAAAGGCCGAGGCAGAGGCGGGCACCGCAGAATAAGCTTACTTTTCGCGGGTAATTCCGCAAATTCAAAATACCGAAAGGATAAAAGACAATGGCAAAGGTTAAAATCAAAACACACAAGGCGTCTGCTAAGCGTTTCTCCGTTACAGGCACCGGAAAAGTAAAGATGCATCACTCCGCTCACCGTCATAATCTGAGCACCAATAAGACACAGAAGCAGAAGAGACGCCTCCGTTCCGCTGATATTCTCAGCCCCGCAATGGAAGCTAACGTAAAGAGACTTATCATGAAATAATCTCCGAACGGAGAATACAACCGGATTGAGAAAGGAATAGAGAAATGGCAAGAGTAAAAGGCGCAATGATGACGCGCAAAAGAAGAAATAGAGTTCTGAAGGCAGCGAAAGGCTACTGGGGTTCAAAATCCAAGCACTTCAAGATGGCTAAACAGGCCGTAATGAAGAGCGGTAACTATGCGTATATCGGCAGAAAGCAGAAGAAGAGAGAATTCAGACAGCTTTGGATCGCCCGTATCTCCGCACAGGCAAAGGTATGCGGAATTAATTATTCCCAGTTTATGTGCGGCCTTAAAAAAGCCGGCATCAATCTGAACAGAAAGATGCTCTCAGAAATAGCAATTTCCGACAAGGAAGCATTTGCGGCTCTGGTAGAAAAGGCAAAGGCTGCTCTTTAATCGGTAACAGAGAACCCCGCGTGCACACGCACGTGCGGGTTCTTTTGTGTGTAATTTGAGAGGGAATTATGGGAGAAATATACATTTCATCAAGAACAAACCCGACCGTTGCCGCGCTTTCGTCCCTTCAGTCTAAAAAAGGCAGAAGGGAAACGGGACTTTTTCTGTGCGAGGGAAAAAAGCTGTGCAGAGAGGCTCTGGGCAAATGCTCCGTCAGCTATGCGCTCATAAAAGAGGGCTGTGACGGAGAAGAACTGCGAAGCATTGCAGAGCTTTCCGGCGGTCAGATAATAATACTGTCAGAGGGCGCATTCGGGAAAATTTCCTGCGACTCGGCTCCCGACGGAATAATATTTGCCGCAAAAATTCCCGAGCAGGGCGAAAAAATTCAGCCCCGTGAGCGTGTGTTTGCCATGGAGTGCGTAAGAGACCCGGGCAACGTGGGAACGGTTATAAGAACTGCGGCGGCATTCGGCATTGACAGAATTATCCTTGCAGACTGCGCCGACGTGTATAACCCCAAAACCGTCAGAGCCGCCATGGGCGCTCTGTTCAATGTGAAAATCACCGTTTGCGAGGATTTCGGGGCGCTGATACCGGAACTGAAAAAGCAGGGAAGACGGGTAATTTCTGCGGCGCTGACGGGAACTTCCGTTACCTTGGGCAAAACCTCTCTTTTACCCACCGACTGCCTTGTGGTGGGAAACGAGGGGCACGGTATATCGGATAAAACCCTTGAAATGTCCGATGAAACGGTTATAATTCCCATGACCGATAAAACGGAAAGCCTTAATGCGGCAACCGCCTCCGCCGTGCTTTTGTGGGAGCTTTTGAAAACCTTCGGTTTGCAGTAAATTTCGGCATTGAGGGCAAGATTTATGGAAGACAGAAGAAAATACTGGATGTGGATGTCCCACGCCTGCGGGCAGGGGAGTAAAAGCGCTGTCAATATACTGAGATATTACGGGTACCCCGAATATGTGTATGAAGCGGACGCAGACGAAATAAAAAGCAAGGTACCCGGAACGGATTACAGAGTCCTTGCAAGGCTTGACCGTAAAGGTCTTTCCGAGGAAGAAGATATTTTAAGCTGGTGCGATAATAAGGGAGTAAGGGTGCTGACCCCTGAAACGGAGGAATATCCCAAAAGTCTCCTTAATTTGAAAGACGCACCGCTGGTGCTGTATGCCTTGGGAGACGCTCCCGATTCTGACGATTATTTTCATTGCGCCGTGGTGGGCACCCGTAACATGACAGATTACGGAAAGCGAATGGCGTATAATATCGGCACGGGGCTTGCGGACTGCGGCGCCGTGCTTGTAAGCGGACTGGCTCTGGGAATTGACGGAATGGCAATGGCAGGCGCCCTTGAAGGGGGCGGCAGGTGTATTGCTGTTCTTGGATGCGGAATTGACGTAGTTTACCCGAAGGAGCATGAGCCGCTTCTAAAAAAGGTGCTTGAAAACGGGTCTGTCATCACCGAATATGCACCCGGAGTGTCTCCCGTAGGCTCCCATTTTCCCGTAAGAAACAGAATTATAAGCGGACTCAGCCAGGCGGTGTGCGTGGTTGAGGGAAATATGTCAAGCGGCTCGCTTATTACCGCACGCCATGCGCTGTATCAGGGACGGAGCCTGTACGCCGTGCCGGGAGCCGTGGGCGAAGCCGGTGCTGAGGGCACCAACTATCTTTTGAAGCAGGGCGCAAAAATAGTAACAAAGGCAGAGGATATTATAGAGGACTACGAATTCATATATCCTCATACCCTGAGAGCCGACGGCGCAGTGCCCCATATTTCGCCGGACGAAGCGGCACAGGATTACAGTATAGGCAAAAAAGGCGGAAGAAAAAAGAAAAGCCCGAAAACAGAACAGAGGGCAAAAGAAGAAGCACCCTTCCCGAAAGAGCCGGAGGAGAAAAAGACGGTGCGGCATATAGACCTTGCGACCCTTGGCGACGACGACAGAAAGGTCTTTGACTTTATGGCAGACGACGTGCCCATGATAGCGGAGGAAATCGCAAAATGCGGACTTTCTCTCTCGCAGGTCATGGTGTCGCTTACAATGCTTGAGCTTGCGGGAGCAGTAGAAGCCGGCGCCGGCGGCTATTATCTGAAGCGTGCCGCAGATTACGGAGGCGACCCCGAATATATAACGGAGGAAGATGACGGAATCTGAAAATATTTTCAAATTGTTATTGAATTCGTGGGAGATAGTGTATATAATATTGAAATGAAATTAAGAGGAGGACAGATAATATGTCAAATCTTGTAATAGTTGAGTCCCCTGCAAAAGCCAATACGATCAAGGGCTACCTCGGTCATAATTATAAAGTAATAGCGTCAAAGGGACATGTAAGAGACCTTCCCAAATCCACCATAGGTATCGATATCGAAAACGATTTTGAACCCCATTATATCAATATACGGGGTAAAGGCGACCTTATAAAGGAGCTTAAAAAGGAAGCGTCAAAAGCCGATAAGGTTTTTCTTGCAACCGACCCTGACCGTGAGGGAGAGGCTATTTCATGGCACCTTGCAATCGCTCTGGGAATTCCCGTGGAGAAAGCAAAAAGAATAACCTTTAACGAAATCACAAAAACTGCGGTAAAGGAAGCTATAAAAGCGCCCCGCTCCATCGATATGGACCTGGTAAACTCACAGCAGACAAGAAGAATTCTTGACCGTATCGTGGGCTATAAGCTGTCGCCCTTCCTTTGGAAAAAGGTCAGAAGCGGACTTTCCGCAGGGCGCGTCCAGTCTGCCGCAACAAAGATTATCGTTGAAAGAGAGGACGAAATCAGAAAGTTCGTTCCCGTCGAATACTGGACGGTAGACGCAGTTCTTGAAACGGAAAAGGGAAAAGAACTGACGGCACATTTCTACGGAAATGCGGCGGATAAAACAAAAACGGAAATCTCCGACGGCAAAACCGCCGAAAAAATATGTGCGGCAGTAAAGGGAAAGGCCTTTACTGCAGTTGAAGTGAAAAAGGGAACAAAGCTGAAATCCCCCGCTCCGCCCTTTATTACCTCCACCATGCAGCAGGAGGCGTCCAGAAAGCTGAATTTCCAGTCTCAGCGCACAATGCGTGTGGCGCAGGAGCTTTACGAGGGCGTAAACCTGGGCTCTGACGGCGGAGTACAGGGTCTTATCACCTACATGAGAACCGACTCGCTGAGAATTGCGGCAGAGGCGCAGAAGGCGGCGGAGGAGTTTATCGTTGAAAAATACGGCGAGCGTTTCTATCCCAAAACTCCCAGAGTTTATAAGTCAAAGGCAAACGCTCAGGACGCACACGAGGCAATCCGCCCTGCGTCTCTGAAGCTTGATCCCGCAAAGGTAAGACGCCACCTGTCCCCCGACCAGTATAAGCTTTATAAGCTTATCTGGGACAGATTTATCGCAAGCCAGATGGCAAACGCCGAGCTTGATACGGTTTCCGCAGATTTTGAGTGCGAGGGCTATCTGTTCCGTGCAAGCGGATATTCCGTAAAGTTTAACGGATATATGGCGGTTTACGAGGAGTCTACCGACGAAAAGAGCGAGGATAACGCAAAGAAGCTTCCCCCCATTCAGCAAAACGAAAAGCTTAACGGAAAATCCGTGGACGCCGCTCAGCATTTTACTGAGCCTCCGGCAAGATATACGGAAGCGTCTCTGATTAAATTCCTTGAAGAAAAGGGAATAGGCAGACCCTCTACCTATACCCCCATTATTACCATAATCATTTCGAGAGGCTACGTGGCACGGGACGGAAAGTCCCTTTATCCCACGCCCTTGGGCGAGGTTACCACAAAGCTGATGACAGAGCATTTCCCCGACATCGTTGACTATAAGTTTACCGCCGATATGGAGGATAAGCTGGACAGTATCGAAAAGGGCAACGAGGAAATGCTGGGCGTTCTGAAGGGATTCTACGGCGGCTTCAATAAAGAACTTGAAACTGCAATGGAATCCGTATCAAAGGACGATATTGAGGTTCCCGTGGAGGAAACGGATATTGTCTGCGAAAAATGCGGAAGCAAAATGATAGTGAAGAACGGGCGGTTCGGAAAATTTGCCGCATGTCCCAACTATCCTACTTGTAAGAATACAAAGCCCCTTGTGAAAAAGGACGCAGAGACAGAAAAGAAAAAGCCGGAGATCGCTCCCATGAAATGCGAGCTTTGCGGCTCCGATATGGTGCTCCGCACCGGCAGATACGGCTCTTTCTACGCCTGCGTGAAGTATCCCCAGTGTAAATTCACAAAGCAGAAGGTTAAGGAGTTGGGCGTAAAATGCCCCGACTGCGGAGCGGAAATAGTCACCAAATACGGAAAGAATAAAACAGTATTTTACAGCTGTTCAAAGTACCCCGAGTGCCGGTTCTCATCATGGGATCTGCCCACAAACGAAAAGTGCCCCGACTGCGGAAAAATGCTTTTCCGAAAAAAAGGCAAGGATCAGCTTGTGTGCAAAGCGGAGGGCTGCGGATACAAAAGAGACGATATTCCCGCAGAACAAAGCTCTGCGGAAAATGAAGAAAAATGAGCGAAAAGATAACGGTTGTGGGCGCAGGTCTGGCAGGCTGCGAGGCGGCATGGCAGGCGGCAAACAGGGGCTGTAAGGCAGTTCTTTACGAAATGAAGCCGGAGAAAAAAACGCCGGCTCATTCGTATGACGGCTTTGCGGAGCTTGTTTGCTCAAATTCACTGCGTTCAAACGATATTACAAGCGGCGTAGGTCTCCTTAAAGAGGAGCTGAGAAGAATGGGCTCCCTTATAATGGAGGCGGCGGATAAAACTAAGGTTTCGGCAGGAGGAGCTTTAGCCGTTGACAGAACCGCTTTTTCCGATTATGTAACGGAAAAAATTAAAAGCCACCCCAATATTGAAATAAAATACGGCGAGGTCACAAAAATCCCCGAAGACGGCGTTACGGTTATTGCTACGGGTCCTTTGACGTCGGACGCACTGGCTTCGGAAATATGCCGCCTTGTGGGCGGAAAGAGACTTTCGTTTTTTGATGCGGCGGCGCCCATTGTGGATTTTTCAACGGTTGATATGTCCAAGGCGTTCTTTGCGTCAAGATATGATAAAGGCACCCCCGATTATATTAACTGCCCCATGAACGCCGAGGAATATAAGGCATTTTATGAGGCTCTGACAGAAGCCGAAACGGCAAAGCTCCACGACTTTGAAACAGGCGAAAAGCTGAAGGTGTTCGAGGGCTGTATGCCCGTTGAGGTAATGGCACAGCGAGGGGAGGAAACTCTCCGCTTCGGTCCTATGAAGCCTGTGGGCATACATAATCCGAAAACCGGCGAATCGTACTATGCGGTGGTTCAGCTCAGACGTGAAAACGAGGAGGGAACCATGTTCAATCTGGTGGGATTTCAAACCCATCTGACCTTTCCCGAACAGAGACGGGTTTTCCGCATGATACCGGGACTTGAAAACGCCGAATTTTTAAGATACGGCGTTATGCACCGAAACACATTTCTCAATTCCCCCGAACTGCTTTGCGCCGATTACTCCATGAGGGACAACAGAAGCCTGTTTTTCGCAGGGCAGATGACAGGAGTGGAGGGGTATATCGAATCCGCCGCGTCCGGTTATGCGGCAGGCATGTCCGCCGCCGCCCGTGCAAACGGACGAGAGCCGTTTGTATTCCCCGACACTACCATGATAGGCGCAATGTCCCACTACATAAGCGAAGGCGGCGTGGGAGATTTCCAGCCCATGAACGCAAACTTCGGAATAATAGCGCATACGGGCGAAAAGATTAAAGGCGGGAAAAAGATAAGGTATCAGTTTTATGCGGACAGAGCATTAAATGTAATTGACAGCATAATTGCAGAAAAGGACTTGTTATGAAAATTATAATTGATGCAATGGGCGGAGACAACGCCCCCGACGAAATAGTAAAAGGTACGATTATTGCGGCAAAGCGGCACCCTGAGGCTGAAATAGTGCTGGTAGGCAGAGCAGACGAGATAAGGCAGTCTGCCGAAAAGCAGGGTCTGTCTCTGGAGGGGATTACCGTTGAGCACGCCGAAAGCGTCGTCACAATGGAGGATAATCCCGCAGACGCTTTCAGAAATAAAAAGGATTCCTCTCTGTGTACGGGACTGAGAATGTTAAAGGAGGACGGGGACGTGTTCCTGTCCGCAGGCAGTACGGGAGCGCTTATTTTCTGCTCCACATTTACCGTGCGCCGTCTGCCCGGCGTGGACCGTCCGTGTCTTGCGGCGGTACTGCCCTTTGACCCGCCCGTAATGATAGTGGACTGCGGCGCAAACATAGAGGTAAAGCCCGAATATTTTGCCCAGTGGGCATTGCTTGGAAGCATATACTATAAA
>JAQXKW010000160.1 GCA_029010655.1 Clostridia bacterium
CTCCGTGTTCTCCGTCTTTTCGGAAACGAGGACGTAAAGCGTGTTGTTACATCTGTAGGTCCCGAGCAGGAATACTTCCTTATTACAAAGGAAATGTACGATAAGCGTCCCGACCTTCGCAATACGGGAAGAACCCTTTTCGGTGCAAAGCCTCCCAAGGGTCAGGAAATGGACGACCATTACTTCGGAGTAATCAAGCCCCGTGTTGAGGCATTTATGGAGGATCTTAACAACGAGCTCTGGAAGCTGGGAATTCTGGCAAAGACAGAGCACAACGAGGTTGCTCCCGCTCAGCACGAGCTGGCTCCTATCTATACCACCACAAACGTAGCCACAGACCACAACCAGCTTACAATGGAGATTATGCAGAAGGTTGCTTCAAAGCACGGTCTGGTTTGTCTGCTCCATGAAAAGCCCTTTGCAGGCGTAAACGGAAGCGGTAAGCACAACAACTGGTCCATGGCAACCGATACGGGCGTAAACCTGCTGTCTCCCGGAGACACACCTTACGAAAACGCACAGTTCTTGCTTCTGCTCTGCGCAGTTATCAAGGCTGTTGACGATTATCAGGATCTGCTCCGTATTTCCGTTGCCACTGCAGGCAACGACCACCGTCTCGGCGCAAACGAGGCTCCTCCGGCAGTAGTGTCCATATTCCTGGGCGACGAGCTTGCCGCAGTTCTGGAGGCTATTGAAACCGGCGCACCCTATGCCGGAACGGAAAAGGTTAAAATGAAGCTGGGCGTTGACGTTCTGCCCAAGTTCAACCGTGATACCACGGACCGTAACCGTACGTCTCCCTTCGCCTTCACAGGCAACAAGTTCGAGTTCAGAATGCTGGGCTCCTCCAACAGCATCGCATGCGCTAACATCATGCTGAACACCGCCGTTGCTGAAAGCCTGCGCATCTACGCAGACCGTCTCGAAAATGCTGAAGATTTTGAAACCGCTCTCCACGATATGATCTGCAAGACTATCAAGGACCACAAAAAGATTCTGTTCAACGGAAACGGTTATGACGACGCATGGATCAAGGAAGCAACCGAGGAGAGAGGATTGCTTAACTACCGCACCACTCCCGACTGTATGCCTCACATTCTTGATAAGAAGAACACAGACATGCTTATAAGCCACGGAGTATTCTCCATGACAGAGCTGAAATCCCGCTGCGAGATTATGCTTGAAAACTACTGCAAGACCGTCATTATCGAGGCAAATACCATGATCGATATGACGCAGACCGACATTATGCCCGCTATTGCGAAATACACCGCCGACCTTGCAAAGGCTATCAACGCAAAGAAATCCGCAGACGCTTCCGTGCCCTGCGCATACGAGAAACAGCTTCTGAAAAAGCTCTCGGCACTGTGTGACGGTATTGCCATGAAGTACGAGGAGCTTGAGGAATGTCTCGCCGCAGTCCGCGGTGTTGAGAATGTTCAGGCTCAGTCCTGCGAGATCCGCGATAAGCTGCTTCCCAAAATGAACGAGCTCCGCGCCCTCTGCGACCAGGCAGAAACAAAGACGGCAAAGAGCTACTGGCCCTATCCCAGCTACGCAGACCTTCTTTTCAGCGTAAAATAAGGGCGGGCCGCCGGTCTTTCCGGCAACACATCTGAATACTGAAATCAAAAGCGTTTGAGAACAGAGAAGTAATACGGACACTCGCATACAGAGAGTACGGGACGGTGGAAGCCGTACAGCAGAATCCGTATGAATAACACTGCTCGAGCTGCAATCCCAACGAAACCGCAAAGTTTCCAGTAAGTGAGCCGTAAACCGCACGTCAGTCGGAAAAGCCTTGACGGAGGCTGAGATAAAAGATAGGTGGCACCGCGAGTACAGCACTTGCCCTATTGAATGCTGATTGCTTTTAATCGGAGGAATTATTATGTGTTCAATTATGGGTTACTGTGACAGCCGTGTCACCTATGATGCTTTTATGGAGGGACTCGGCAAAACCGTGTCGAGAGGTCCCGACGATACAAGAGTGGTTGACACCGGAAAGGGGCTTTTGGGCTTCCACCGTCTTGCCATTATGGGTCTTACGGAAAAGGGTATGCAGCCCTTCTCTCTGGGCAAAAGCTACGTGGTCTGCAACGGCGAAATCTACGGCTTTGAAAAAATCAAAAAGGCGCTCCGTGACAAAGGATACACCTTTGAAAGCGACAGCGACTGCGAAATTCTTCTGCCCATGTACCGTGAATACGGCACGGATATGTTCGCCATGCTTGACGCAGAATATGCGCTCATTATCTACGACGGCGAAACGGAAGAATATATTGCCGCCCGCGACCCTATCGGAATTCGCCCTCTGTACTACGGCTATGACGAAAAGGGCGTAATAATCTTTGCAAGCGAGGCAAAGAACCTTGTGGGAATGACAAAAGAAATAATTCCCTTCCCTCCGGGACACTACTATAAGGACGGCAAGTTTATATCCTACTGCGACATTGCCGCAGTAAGCGAGATTTGCTTTGACGACACGGAAACCGTTTGCCGCAAAATCCACGACAAGCTCACCGCAGGCATTAAAAAAAGACTTGTTGCAGACGCAAAGGTAGGCTTTCTGCTTTCGGGAGGGCTTGACTCCTCCTTAGTCTGCGCCGTTGCCGCAAAGGAAAGCCTTTCACCCATTAAAACCTTTGCCATCGGCATGAGCGAGGACGCCATCGACTTAAAATACGCAAAGCAGGTAGCGGACTTTATCGGCAGCGACCATACCGAGGTCATTATTACAAAGGAAGACGTGCTTGAAAACCTGGAGCACGTTATAGAACTTCTGGGCACCTACGATATTACTACAATCCGTGCCAGCATGGGTATGTATCTGGTCTGCAAATACATTCACGAAAACACCGATATTCGTGTGCTTCTTACGGGAGAAATCTCCGACGAGCTTTTCGGATACAAATATACGGACTTCGCACCGTCCGCCGAAGCCTTCCAGACGGAGGCTCAGAAAAGAGTGCGTGAGCTTCACATGTACGACGTACTGCGCGCCGACAGATGTATTTCCGTCAACTCCCTTGAGGCACGGGTTCCCTTCGGAGATCTGGATTTCGTAAAATACGTTATGTCTGTTGACCCGGAAAAGAAGCTCAATAAATACGGGAAAGGCAAATATCTTCTCCGCCATGCCTTTGAAAAGGACGGCATACTGCCCGAATCCATTCTGTGGCGTGAAAAGGCCGCTTTTTCCGACGCCGTGGGACACTCCATGGTAGACGACCTTAAGGAATTCGCCGAGGATTACTATTCCGAAGCGCAGTTCACCGAATTATGCAAAAAATACTCGTTTGCCGCTCCTTTTACAAAGGAATCGCTTCTGTACCGTGAAATATTTGAAAAATATTATCCCGGACAGGCAAAAATGGTTGCAGACTTCTGGATGCCCAACAAGGAATGGGAGGGCTGCAACGTAAACGATCCCTCTGCAAGAGTGCTTTCCAACTACGGAGACAGCGGAAACTGAAAAGTGAGGACATAAAAATGCAAAAGCTTGAACAAATCTATGAGGGCAAGGCTAAAAAGGTATTCAAAACGGACGACCCTTCTCTTTGTATCGTTGACTACAAGGACGATGCCACCGCCTTTAACGGCCTTAAAAAGGGTCCTATCGCTGGAAAGGGCGTCATCAACAACAAGATGAGCAACCGCCTGATGAAAATGCTTGAAACAAAGGGGGTTCCCACCCATTTTGTAGAGGAGCTCAGCGACAGAGAGACTCTTGTTAAAAAGGTATCTATCGTGCCCCTTGAGGTTATCGTCCGCAACATTGCCGCAGGCTCGTTTTCCAAGCGCTACGGAGTTGACGAGGGAGTTAAGTTTGACGAGCCGGTTGTTGAGTTTTCCTATAAAAACGACGATTTGGGCGACCCTCTCCTTAACACAAGCCACGCTTTGGCGTTGAAGCTTGCCACAAAAGAGGAAATAGATACCATAAAGACCTACGCCCTTAAAATTAACGCCATTCTGAAAGCCTTTTGGGCCGAGTGCGGCGTTACTCTTGTAGATTTCAAGCTTGAATTCGGAAAAACCCCCGACGGCAAAATTATCCTTGCCGACGAAATAAGCCCCGACACCTGCCGCTTCTGGGACAGCACCACCGGGGAGAAGCTGGACAAGGACCGCTTCCGCCGTGATATGGGCGGCGTTGAAGAAGCTTATGAGGAAATAATGAAGAGGTTTGCCGAGCATGAGTAAGCAAGGAAGCCCCATTGACAAAGCACATCACATTCACGAGGAGTGTGGTGTCTTTGGCGTTTTTTCGGAAAGGATTGCCGATGTGGCTTCATTGGCATATTACGGACTGT
>JAQXKW010000161.1 GCA_029010655.1 Clostridia bacterium
TCGGTTTCGCTGGGGTTCATGCCTGCGGCAGGCTCGTCAAGAAGCAAAAGCTTGGGGTTAGTTGCCAGCGCACGGACGATTTCGATTCTTCTCTGGTCGCCGTAGGGGAGGCTTCCCGCTTTTTTGTCTGCCACGTCTGCCATGCCCATAAAGTCCAAAAGCTCCAGAGCTCTCTTGTGCGCCTTTTTCTCCTGGCTCCAGAAGGAAGGCAGGCGGAGCACTCCGCTGAAAAGGGAGTAATTCATGGAAGCGTTCATAGCCACCTTTACGTTGTCCTCAACGGACATGTTGGAGAAAAGGCGGATATTCTGGAAGGTTCTTGCTATTCCGGCGTGGTTCACCTGAACGGTGTTCATGGACTGGGTGTCCTTGCCGTCAAGGAGAATTGTGCCGTGGGTGGGCTGATAAACCTTAGTCAGCAGGTTGAAAACTGTGGTTTTTCCGGCGCCGTTGGGACCGATAAGACCCGTGATTTCCGTTCTGCCGATTGTGAGGTTCAGATTGTCAACGGCTTTAAGTCCGCCGAACTCGATACCCAGGTTGATACACTCCAGAATCGGGGGCTTGCCGATGTCGTTTTCGTTGAGATACCCGGAAGAAGGGATAGGAACCATTTTAGCATTCTGTTTTACCATATCAGTTACCCTCCTTTACGGTCTTTTTATTCTTTTTCTTTTTAAGGGAGCTGCGAATTTTCTCCGCAAACATTTTGAAGGTGGGGTTGTTGGTAACAAGCATTATAATGATAAGAACTATTGCGTAAACCAGCATTCTGTAATCTGCGAACTCACGGAGAGCCTCGGGCAGAATAGTCAGCACGGTTGCGGCGATGATAGAGCCTATCATATTGCCCTGACCGCCCAGAACCACGAACACCAGAATGAGAATTGAGGTGTTGAAGTCGAATTTGCTTGCGGCGATTGTGGAATAGTTAAGAGAGTACAGAGTACCTGCGGCGCCGGCTATTGCGGCGGACATAACGAAAGCGATCATTTTATACTTTGTTACGTTAATGCCCACGCACTCGGCGGCAATTCTGTTGTCACGGATAGCCATAACGGCACGTCCCGTGCGGCTGTTGACCGTATTGAAAATGAGAATAAGCGATACGATAATGAGGATAACACCTGCGGTAAAGGTGGAGATTTTCTGAACTCCGCTTATACCGAGAGCGCCGTTTATAAGCATTTTACTGCCCGTAATCAGCTCCTCGGGCTTGTTTACAAGACCTATGCGGAGCACGCCCTCCGGGTCGATGCCCAAATAGAGGTTTGTAAACAGGCTTTTGATTATTTCGCCGAAGGCGAGGGTTACGATTGCAAGATAGTCGCCCTTCAGACGGAGAACGGGGATACCGATGATAACTCCGAACAGCGCTGCCATAATTGCACCGCAGACCATGGCAACAAGAAGCAGAAGCCAGGGAGCGGTAATTGAATCGCGCAGAGCTATGGAGATTGCAACGCCGGTAAATGCGCCCACGCTCATAAAACCTGCATGACCGAGAGACAGCTCACCCAGAATACCTACCGTAAGGTTCAGGGACAGCGCCATAACCACGTATGCGCAGATAGGAACGAGAAGGCCCTTATACATGGAGGGCAGACCGCCGCCGGCGCTGATAATCTGTACTACCACGTAGGCAATAATAACAAGAAGATATGCGGACAGATTTTTAACTCTGTCTTTTGTGAAAAACTTTTTAGTACTCATACGCCGTCACACTTTCTCCATGATCTTCTTTCCCAGAAGACCGGTGGGTTTAACGAGAAGCATTACGATAAGCACGGCGAAAACGATAGCGTCGGAAAGCTGGGTGGATATGTACGCCTTTGCGAAGATTTCAAGAATACCCAGAAGAATTCCGCCGAGAAACGCTCCGGGAATGGAGCCGATACCGCCGAATACCGCCGCCGTAAACGCCTTAATACCGGGCATGGAGCCGGTGGTGGGCTGTAATATGGGATATGCGGAGCAAAGCAGAACGCCTGCGATTGCCGCAAGACCAGAGCCGATTGCGAAGGTTATGGAAATAGTCTTATTGACGTTGATACCCATAAGCTGAGAGGCTTCCTTGTTTTCGGAAACGGCGCGCATTGCCTTACCCAGCTTGGTTTTTTCCGTAAACAGGGTGAGAGCCACCATGATAACGATACAGCAAAGGATTGTTACCAGAGCCGTATAGGAAATCTGGAGCTGACCGTCAAATATGGTAAAGCCCTTCTCGCCGCCTATGTCGAAGAACTTTGTGGGGAAGCTCTTGGGGCTTGACGTCCACAGGAGGAGCGCCGCATTCTGCAAAAAGTAGCTTACTCCGATAGCCGTAATAAGAACGGCAAGAGAGGACGCCGCACGGAGAGGCTTGTAGGCAAGTCTTTCAATAATAATACCGAGAACGGTACAGACTATCATTGAAATAATAAGGCTCACCCACCAGGGAAGACCCCAGTTGTTAAAGACGAGATAGCACACGTATGCGCCCACCATAATAACGTCACCGTGAGCAAAGTTCAGCATTTTGGCGATACCGTAAACCATGGTATAGCCCAGCGCAATAATGGCGTATACGCTGCCCAGACTTATGCCGCTGATGAGGTACGAAAGAAAAGTCATAAGACCACAAACCTTTCTTTTTTGCTTCTTTTGAAGCAAAAAGGGATAAAATGCAATCATTCGTAAAAATAGAACAATTGTGAAAACCGCAAAACGTCTTTTTGCGGTTTTCACAATCGCCCCGTGCCCGATTTTTCGGGCACGGGGAAACAGTACAGAAAATTTTTCGATCAGTCAAGACCTACGTATGCGCCGTCCTTGATTACCATGCCCTTAGGAGACTTGGTAACAGCACCGGTCTCGTCCCAGGTCATGCCCTCGCCGGTCAGACCGTCGAAGGTCATAGAGGTAAACTGCTCAACAAGAAGGTCGCTGAGAGCTTCCTTGTCCATGTCAGCAGTAGCCTTGCCTGCTTCAAGAGCCTGATAGATTGCGTAAACGCAGTCGTAAGCGTCAGCGGCGAACTGGTTGGGGATATCACCGTAGGTGCTCTGATAGGTTTCAACGAACGCCTTGGTAGCCTCGTCCTCGGAGTCGGCGTTGAAGGGGGTCAGAAGCATAACGCCTTCAGCAAGGGAGGTGTCGAAGCCCTCGATGGTAAGGATACCGTCCATACCGTCAACACCGAACCATGCGGGAGCGTAGCCCATCTGGTCAGCCTGAGTAAGGATGAGAGATGCGGGGGTGTAGTACATGGGCAGGAATACCAGATCTGCGCCTTTAGCCTGAGCGTCCTTGAGCTGTGCGGTAAAGTCGGTGTCAGCGCCGGTTGCGAAAGCCTGCTCGCTTACGATGTTCAGGTTAAGCTCGGCAGCCTTAGTCTTGAAGGTCTCAAGAACTCCGGTGGAGTAAACGTCGTCGCTCTTATAGATAACAGCGATTTTCTCGCCCAGCTTCTTGTCGCTGATGTACTGAGCGGAAGCGGAGCCCTGGTTGGGGTCCATAAAGCACATCTGGAATACATTGTCCTTGCCTTCAAGAACAGCGGTGGAGGAAGCGGAGGGAGTCAGAGTGAAGTAACGGTCTTCATAGCTTTCTGCAGAGGTTGCTTCGCAGGGCTTGGAGGTAACGGAGCCCAGGAAGATCTGCATACCCCAGTCCTTCAGAGAGTTGTAAGCCGTAACAGCCTTCTCTGCGTCGTGGGTGTCATCCTCGTATTTGAGCTCGAACTGAATGTCGCCGCCCTTAGCGTTGATCTCTTTTACAGCAAGCTCTGCTGCGTTCTTAACTGCGTTACCGTAGATAGCAGCGTCGCCGGTAAGAGGGCCGGTTCCGCCGATCTTGAATACGGTAGCTCCGGCGGTGTCGCCGGTATTGTCTGTTTTGCCGGTGTCGTTGGTGTCGGTAGCATTGTTGCCGCAGGAAGCGAGGCATGCAACTGCCATAACGATGGCAAGCATGAGAGCAAGAAACTTCTTCATGGTAAATTCTCCTTCTTATAAAATAAATTTAGGATAAATAATTATACAACAATTAAAAATATACATTCAATGTGTATTTTCAACAAAAATACGGGGCTTTATCGGTGATTATGTAATACAAAAATAATGAATATACGCTGTCTTTGTGCAATAATTATGCAAAAATCAACTTTTGAAGCCTTTTTTCGCTCTTCTGTGACAGAAAAAAGATATACAATTATATCATGTGCCGGAGAAAAATTCAATAGCTTTTGGGCAGTTTGACGGCTCATTTCCGAAATTTTTGACGTATATAACGGGGCGCGGGGCTTTTTCAAGTCTTTTTGCTTGATATTTGTTTGAGGCTGTTGTATAATGGGTGTGTAAAAATGTCGCAATTATACATATTACGGATGATAAAATGCTTGAGAAAATTAATACACCGAAGGACATAAAGGGTCTTTCAAACAAAGAAATAGACGGGCTGTGCCGAGAGCTTCGGGAAAAGATTCTCGCCACGGTGGAGAAAAACGGCGGACATCTGTCGTCCAATCTGGGCATGGTTGAGGCAACCGTAGCGCTCCACAGGGTTTTCGACTGCCCCGATGACGCGCTTGTCTTTGACGTGGGACATCAATGCTACACTCACAAGCTGCTTACGGGAAGATATGAGGAATTTGACACCTTGAGAAAGCTGGGGGGCATCTCCGGCTTTACCAACAGGGAGGAAAGTCCCTTTGACCTTTTGACGGCGGGTCATTCCGGCAGTGCTCTGCCCGTTGCAATGGGCATTGCAAGAGCCAACGCCATAGAGAATAACGGGCGTTATGCGGTCGCCGTTATAGGAGACGGCTCCTTTACCAACGGCATGGTATATGAAACGCTTAACAGCTGTGCCGGCGAAAAACTGCCCCTTATTATCGTGCTGAACGACAACGAAATGTCAATTTCCCGAAATGTGGGCAGTATTTCCCATTATTTTGACAAGCTGCGAAACTCAAGAAAGTATTTTGCCTTAAAGCACCGACTGCTGACGGCGTGCCGCCGTGTGCCGGTTTTGGGCAAGCCCGTGGAAATGGCGGCGTATGCCGTAAAGGAGTTTTTCAAGAACCTCTTTCTCTCAAAAAACCTTTTTGAGAGTATGGGTCTTTACTACATGGGACCTGTTGACGGGCACGACGAGGCAAAGCTGGAGGCGCTGTTCCGAGAGGCGAAGCAAAAGGACTGCTGTACCTTAGTGCATATTGTGACCGTTAAGGGAAAGGGCGACAGCAAGGCGGAGAAACATCCCGACAGCTATCATTTTGCCGGGGGAGATGCAGGAGAGGCGGAGAGCTTTTCCTCCGTTTTCGGCAAAGCTCTCTTAGAGAAAGCCGAAAAGAATGGGAATATTGTTGCTGTTACGGCGGCAATGGAAAAGGGCACGGGGCTTTCGTCCTTCAGAGAGAAATACCCGGACAGATTTTTTGACGTGGGAATTGCGGAGGAGTGCGCCGTAACCTTTTCGGGCGGACTTGCAATCGGCGGAAAACTGCCTGTGACGGCGCTGTATTCCACCTTTTTGCAGAGGACTTTTGACCAGATACTGGAGGATCTTTCCCTGCAAAACATACATTCCGTGCTGGCGGTGGACCGTGCGGGACTTGTTGCGGGAGACGGGGTTACCCATCAGGGCGTTTTCGACGTGTCCCTTCTGTCCTCCGTTCCCGGAATTACCCTTTATTCCCCGGAAACCTTTGAGGAAACAAGGCTCTGCCTTAAAAAATGCCTTGACGGCGAGGGGCTGTGCGCTCTGCGCTATCCGAAGGGTGCGGAAAAAAAGTACGACAGAAGCTCTTTTGTGCCTATCGGAGACTCTATGACCGTTTCCGGCGAGGGAGAAACCGCCGTTATCACCTACGGGCGGATTACCGCCAACGTATACGAGGCGCTGAAGGGCACGAAAGGCGTAAAGATCATAAAGCTTCTGCGGCTTTTGCCCCTTGACGAAAAGGAACTTTTGCGTCAGTGCGACGGGGTTAAAAGAGTAGCGGTGGTAGAAGAAGGCATACGTCGGGGCGGTGTGGGCGAGGCCGTGGCGGCTTGTCTCGGTGCGTGCGGAATACCCGTGTCAATCCGTGCGGTGGAGGGCTTTCTGCCCCACGGAACGGTGGAGGAGCTGGAGAAAATCTGCGGCTTTCTGCCCGGTCAGATAAAAGAATATGTTGCGGCGCTTTCCTGCGGGGAAGACCGATAACGGGAGATAATGATAGATATGAAGATTTGCGATAAATTTCTTCCGGTAACCCCGGAGGAGGTAAAGGAATACGGAGTGGATACGCCGGATTTTGTATATGTGTGCGGCGACGCATACGTGGATCATCCTTCTTTCGGTGCGGCGCTGATTTCCCGAGTGCTGGAGGCGGAAGGCTACGTTGTGGCAATGCTCCCTCAGCCTGACTATAAAAGCACAAAGGATTTCAAAAAATTCGGGCGCCCCAGACTGGGCTTTCTTGTGTCCGGCGGAAATATCGACTCCATGGTCTGCCATTATACGGCGGCGAAAAAGAAAAGGAGCAACGACTATTATTCCCCCGGCGGCAAGGCGGGTTACCGCCCCGACCGTGCGGTAATCGTTTACTGCAACCGCATACGGGAGGCTTACGGTGACGTGCCCATAATTATCGGCGGGCTTGAAGCGTCCCTTCGGCGGTGCGCCCATTACGATTACTGGGACAACAAGGTACGGCGCAGTATTCTGGTGGATTCCCGTGCGGACATTCTGTCTTACGGCATGGGAGAAAAATCCGTACTTCGCATAGCGGCGCTTCTGAACAGGGGCGTCCCCGTTAAGAAAATTCACGATGTGAGAGGCACGTCATATCTGTGTCACCGCATGGAAAAGGTGAATTTTTCCGTAGCGGGAGGAAAGCTCCCGTCGGGCGAGCCCTTCGGCTATGAGTACGACGTTCTGAAAACAGATAAAAAAGCATATGCGGACGCCTTTGCCTTGCAGTACAGAAACAACGACGCCTTAAACGGAGAGGCAATCGTCGAGTATTACGGCGACAGAATGCTGGTGCAGAATCCTCCCATGCCGCCGTTGGAGCGTGAGGAGCTTGACAGGGTGTATAATATTCCCTTCTGCCGCACCTATCACCCCATGTACGAAAAGGACGGGGGAATTCCCGCAATCAACGAGGTCAAATTCTCAATAACCCATAACAGAGGCTGCTTCGGGGGCTGTAATTTCTGCGCTATCGCTTATCATCAGGGCAGAACCGTCCGCAGCCGCTCCGTGGAAAGCGTGGTTGAGGAGGCAAAGCTTATTGCGTCCATGCCCGATTTTAAGGGATATATCCACGACATAGGCGGACCTACCGCCAATTTCCGCCACGCCGCCTGCAAAAAACAGCTTACGGGGGGCGTTTGCCCCGACAGACGGTGCCTTGTGCCCACCCCGTGCAAAAACCTCGACCCGGACCACAGCGAGTATATAAAACTGCTGTCCGAGGTGGAAAAGATTCCGAAGGTAAAAAAAGTGTTTATCAGAAGCGGAATCCGTTTTGACTATATGCTCCTTGATAAAACCGATAAATTTTTCAAAAAGCTGGTGCGGGATCACGTCAGCGGACAGCTGAAGGTGGCGCCCGAGCATTGCACGTCCCACGTGCTTTCCTGCATGGGAAAGCCGGACATTGCGGTGTACGACCGATTCCGTGAGAAGTTTTTCAAGCTCTCAAAGGAGTGCGGCAAGGAGCAGTATCTGGTGCCTTATCTTATGTCAAGCCACCCGGGAAGCCGCCTTGAGGACGCAGTTGAGCTGGCTCTGTATATGAAGAAAATCGGGCTGAACCCGGAGCAGGTGCAGGATTTCTATCCCACCCCGGGTACGGCGTCCACGGTAATGTACTATACGGGAATTGACCCCATGACGGGAAAGGAAGTATATACCGCCACGGATTACAGAGAAAAGCAGATGCAAAGAGCGCTTTTGCAGTACCGCCGCCCGGAGAACAGAAATCTTGTGCGTGAGGCGCTGAAAAAGTGCGGCAGAGAGGACCTTATCGGGTATTCGCCCGATTGTCTGGTGCCTCCGGACGGGCGGAAAAAGGATAAGGCTACGGCGGAAAAGGAAAACCGAACAAAAAACCGTCCGGAAAAGAGGACGGGAAACAGCGCAAAAAGCAAGGGGAAAAATCCGGATAACGGCAAAAAAAGAGAATTTTCCCAAAAAACCGCCCCGAAAAACAAAAATTCTTCGGCGGCAAAAAAATCAGTCGGCGGCAACGCACCGCGGAAGAACAGCTCTTCCAAAAAGGCGCCGGTATCACGGAAAAACACTCAGCACAAAAAATCCGAATCAACGAAAAAACACCGCACATGAAAAAAGCGGGGATGAGACAGTCAGGTCTCTCCCCGTTTTATTAAATTTCTTTCACGATTTTTATCATTTGTTCCCTTTTCTCATACATGTCCTGAGCCAGCTTCAGCTGACAGCGTGCACGCACCAGATTGTGCCCCTCGTAGCAGGTTTTGAAATACTTGTCGCCGGTAATATAGTCGTCAAGAAATCTTGCGGCAAGCTCTATTGTAATGCTGAACACGCCCAGAACCATGTTATCAATTTCCGTTTGAGTCAGCGACTCCTTTACGCAGGGAATAAACCCTTCTGCAAAGGCACGGAATTTTTCAATGTCAAGGGAAACATTGTCAAGGTCCGGCTCATCTTCAACGGCGGTGCTTGCGATGAACCTTGCTCCGTCGCCGAAATCGTACATGGCAATGCCGGGCATAACCGTGTCAAGGTCAATAACCAAAAGAGGTTCTTTTGTCCTTTTGTCAAAGAGAACGTTGTTTGATTTCGTATCGTTGTGGGTAACTCTCGGGGGTATTTCGCCCCTTTCGTACATTCCCGAAAGGAGCGTTGCCGTCTTTTTCACGGAGCGGATATAATCCAGCTCCTCCGAAACCTCCGAAGCTCTGCCGCAGGGGTCTTTCGCCGCATTTTCAAAGAGGGCTTCAAGCCGCTTTTCGGTGTTGTGGAAATCCTTTATTGTTTCGTGAAGGGTGGAAGCGTCAAAATCGGACAGCTGATGCTGAAATTCGCCGAAGGCTTTTCCCGTGTTTTTTACAATCCGCAAATCCTCGGCGGTGTTGTACGTTACCGCATCTACGTAGTTCGTTACACGCCAGAACGAAGCGGAACGGTCCGTGTAATAGTTTTCCCCGGTATCGATGTGATGAAAGTGGAGAGATACTTTATCCGGGTTTTTCTCCCGTATATGGCGGGTAACCCGGTCGATATTCTCCATAATTTCCGACGGTTCCTTAAAAACATAGGTGTTCACTCTCTGGAACAAATATGATTTAACGCTTTTGCCCTGTTTGTAGGTCACCTTGTAGGTCGTGTTTATATTTCCGTTAGTAATAAGTCTGAAGGAATAAACAGTTCCGGGAAGTCTGAATTTTTCCCCTACTGCTTTCAGGGTCTTAATATCCATAGTTTTCTCCGAATCTCCGAATATTTCGGCGCATCACCGAAAAATTATGCCGGCGGCATGCGTCGGCATTACCATTATATACGAAAACGCTGAATTTGTCAACATAATTAAAGGGAAACTGCCGCGATAAGGGGGAACCGATTGGTTATTTCCCATAAAAAATATAACAGTTTTGTTAAAATAATGTTGCATTTTTTCTCCCGTTATGATATATTTAGAGTGAAAGAATATACGGTAAGGAGAACACACATGAAAACTCTGAAAAGAATACTCCGGGTTTTGGCGATTTGCGCCGTAACGGCGGCAATCTGCGCCGGAATATTTTCCGCAGGCGCGGTGTCGGACGATCCGGCAGACAGCTACGTAAAGCAGGATGCTCCCTACGAGGATTCTTCCATCAAGCTTTGGTTCGACTACTCTTTCCGCAAAACGCTTACCAGCGATACAAAGTCAACCGGTATGGATACATTCTCAATCTATATGGGTAAAAATGAGATTGAGTCCGCACAGTTTGTTCTGTATTCGGATACCCAGAGAACAAATCTTTTGGCGGAGGTAACGGATTTTACGGACGGCAACGGCAACACCCTTCCGGCACAAATCTATTACCAGATGTACGTAACCGTTTCCGACGTGAACTCAAAGACGGTGTGGGGAACAAACAATATTATTAAAGAGGGCGAAACCCCCGATCCCGTAATGGAAATTTCAAGGCTGGGTACTACCACGAAGCCCGCATATTTCAAGCTTAACGCAGGAAAATCACAGGCGTTCCTTATCCGTGCCACATCCTCCGAGGATACCCCGGCAGGCTGGTATTCCGCACAGCTCAATATTAAAAACGAGCAGGGACAGATTATAAAGACCGCAACCGTGTACTGCCATGTGTGGGATTTTGTAATTTCCGATGAAACAAGAATGCAGACCGCCTTTTATATGGGCAATCAGACCCAGTACGGCGGAACGTATCAGGAGTTTTACGACTATTTGCTGGAGAACCGTCTCAACGCAATGGACCTTCCCGGCGGAGTTGTTACTTCGGATAATCCTTATCTTACCAACCCCCGTGTAACTGCAATCAGAGTATCCGGCGTGGGCGGCGGAACAGCCAATACTTATTCCGACACCCAGTCGGTGCAGATTTCCAAGTACCCTTCAATATATAATGACCTTTCCTCCTCCCCCGCATGGGAGCAGATAAAGGATAAGCTTTATTTCTATTCCGTTGACGAGCCCCTGCCGTATCCTCTGGTCGGAGGAAACCGTCAGACGGTGGACGATGTAAAGAGCTTTTACAGCCTGGTACAGTCCAAATGGGGAGACGACATTCGCTTCCTTGTAACCCCCTGCGAGGACTTCCCTTATTCCGCAAGAGATAAATATTATACAAAGCCCATTGACCAGTATGCTCAGGAGGAAATAAAGGACGCCGATCAGGAAATGATCGACACAAACACCGTCCAGATTTTCTGCCCCAGAGTATATGCCTTTACTCCCTACTCCGAGCTTCAGACCTACGGCAGAATTCTTGCCCGTGAGAACGTGGACTGTATCAGAGGCGAAAGCATTACAAGTTACAGCGGCTGCTACGGCACGGCAGGAACAGCCGTAGTAGGCAATTTCGACTGGAATGCTATGTACGGCGACACCTTTGACAGATATATGTCTCACATAGTAAGCGAGAACAGCAAGGGTACCTACGGCGAGGAATATGAAATGTGGATGTATTCCGCAGGCATAAACAAGAGCTATACCTATACCAACCACGTTATCGAAAATACGGGACTTCAGACAAAGCTTTTGTTCTGGCAGGCATATCAGTGCGATGTGAACGGCTACCTGTATTACGGCGTAAACAACTGGAACGAGAGCGGAGGCACAACCGTTGAGCTTGACAAGACCGTCACCGGTTCAAGAACCGGCTCGTGGCCTGTGAATAAGTATTCCATTTCCGTTCCCGACCCCGATACGGGAACAGTGTCTACAAAATATATTTACGGCAACGGCGTCCTTTTCTACGGACCCAGAAACGGCAAAACCACCAAGGGCGTTATTGGCTCTCTCAGAGTTGAACTGCTCCGTGACAGCGTGGAGGAATATCAGATGCTGACCATGCTGGAAGACCTGAAGGGCAAGGACCGTGCAAAGGAAATCGTGTCCCAGGTTTCAACCAACGTGGTGCGCTACCTGTCGCTTTCGGGCTTTGACAGATCCGCATGGTCCTCCTCTATGGACGAATACGACATTATGGAAACGGTCCGCCGTCAGCTTGGCAACGAGCTTGAAGCGGCAACTCTTGAGGGAGAATGCGAGCATACGTGGAACGGGGGAACCGTAGCAAAAGCGGAAACCTGTACCGCCATGGGCGAGATGCTCTATACCTGTACTGCCTGCGGCGCACAGAGAACTGAGTATATCCCCACAAAGCACGAAGTCGGCACATGCTTTACTGTTGTTTCCGGAACGGACGCAACCTGTACCGAGGACGGCGCGAAGGTAATGCAGTGCACAATCTGCGGCTTTAAGAAAACAGTTACAACCACCGCCTTCCATAACGACAGCAAGTGCTACGCATATACCTCCAAGGGCGCAAACGGACATTCCGTGGCGTGCGCATATTGCTCTGCCGCTATCAGCTCCCTTGAGGCACATACAAGCTTTAACAGAACTACTGCGGCAACCTGTACCGAGGGCGGAAATGTAAGAAGTGTGTGCAGTCTGTGCGGATATGCGGAAGTGCTCAGCACAACTGAGGCTACGGGACATAACTTCGTTGACGGCTACTGCACCGTGTGCGGCGAGCCGGACCCTGACGCTCCCTCATATATTGCAGGAGACGTTGACGCAGACGGCAAGCTTACCGCTAAGGACATAAACATATTAAAGAGAGTTCTTACGGGTAAGGAATCGGAGGTTCCTGCGGCGGATGTAAACGGCGACGGCAAGCTGACCACAGCCGATGTGTCTGCTTTGAAGCGCATACTTGTATCGTAATCTAATATTTCGGCGGGTGCGAAAAAATCGCGCCCGCCTTCTTTGTTTTTACAAGTAAAATGACAAAAATGCAAAAAATGTTGCATATTAACCTGAAATGTTATATAATACAAATGTGTGTGTTTATTTAAGACGGTATTTTCCCTGCGGCAAGCCTCGGCGCGCCGTTTCGGGTAAAATACTGCACATCTTTTATAAGAAAAGAGAGAAAAACTATGGGTCGTATGATTAAGAGAAAAACGAAGCGAAGCCTTGCGCTGATGCTTGTGCTGACCATGCTCATATCCGCAATGAATATGGGCGCGGTAATAGGCGTAAAAGCCGCACAAAGGGCAGAAACCGTTCCTTACGGCAATCTGCTGGCGGTGAATGTTGCGGATTTGGGGGACGCGGAAGCGGAAATACTCTGCTCGGGACTTCTTGCGGGAGATACCGTTACATATCAGTCGCCGGATAACAGCTACGGTCTCATAACGGTTGACCCGGACACAAAGGAGATTACCGTATCGCCTTATACGGACGGGCTCGGCAATACGTGGACAGCTGTCTCGTGCCGTGTTGTTTCTCATGACGGGCAGGAAATCGTCTCTCTCACGGACGGCAAAGGCAGCTTTGCATATGGGGGCGATGCATACACGGTTGAAGCGGATTATAAGCTCACCGTTTCAGTTGATAACCCTGAATTTACGGAAAAATTGCTGAAGGCTCCCTACATGCTTGCAAAGGGCGCAAGTAACCTTGACGTGCTTTGCGGCTCCGACGTTCAGGCAACCCTGGAGGCGCTGGCGCAGAACAGGGATTTGCTCCAAAGACTGGTAGACGGCTACGATATGTACGGACCGGGCGGCGTTCTTGTAAAGCATTTGGACTTTCCCTGCAAGGACAGTGCGCAGAAGCTGGTAGACCAGTGCGATGCGAATGACGGCAAACTGGAGCTTAAAGTAAAGGGCGACGAGTGCAAAAACTCTGCGTCAAAGACCGCTTACCTCATGAATAACGGAGCTGACATAAAGCAGTCTGCCGAGGACGCTTATACAAATATATACGCTGTTTATGAAGACCTTAGCAACCCCGGCTACCAAAGCACCCTTGTGGCGTACGGCTTTGCAACCCAGGAGATACTTAATACCGTATGTAATTCTTTGGGTCGTTGGCTTGAAACCGTTAAGTCCGTTATAGACGACCCTTGGGCAATACTTGACAACGCCGATGTGCTGGCGGAGGGTCTTACCGACGCACAGTACGCCGCCCTTGACCAGCTGATAGCAGCTGACGCAACCTTGGCGGACAGGACCTTTGAAGGTGCTGTTCCCGAAACGCTTGATGTTAAAACAGTAACGGTAGAAGCCGAGGTAAACCGCTATACGGTAACCGTTCAGGTTTCCGCTCAGGTTATAGACAAAACCGGCATTGATACTTTTGAAACGGTATCACTTCCCACCGAAACTACCGTTATCAAGATGACGGCAGGAAGTGCCGGCACAGATATTCTTTCGCAGATTGAAGCATCGGGCGTTGAAGCGAGTGCTCTCGCAGGCTGGGATTCCTTCTACGGAGTAAACGAAGAGAATTACGTCCGCAGTGTATCGGAAGATTTGACCGGTGAATATACTCTGGAAGACAACATTACCTATACAATTGCTTATACCCCCTGTACTCTGACCGTAATCTACGGCGAGGGATATGCAGAGGGCGAAAAGACCCCTGCACAAGTACCCTACGGTTATCAGATGAAGCTTCCCAGATATATCGGGGATTTGGTATATGACTACACGGTCAACGGAAACGAAGCCGACCAGGGCGACGTAGTCCGTATTACCGGAAACACCACCCTTTCCCGCCTAACCGGAAAAGCATGGAACTATTACGGAATAGGCAAGCTTATTTCCGCAAACTATGCCGCTGACGACACAGCCGCACAGAATATTTTAACAAGAACCGCTCTGAGGACAGGCACCTTCCGCCTGCGCACTCCCGCAAACTCCGACGGACTGCTTAGCATGGACAACTCAACCGGAGTATATACGGTAACGGCGAAAGCGTTTAAGGCAGACACCGGAGATTTGTGGTGGATACCCGAAACCGGCACGCTGAAGGGCGGCGAGGCTGACGGCACAGCTATCAGCTTTACCTTAGCTGACGGGATTAACTATACCGCTCAGTTCGACTCAAGCCTCAGCTTTGACAGAATAGCTGTAAACTACAAGGTGGTACTGCCTTGGTCCGTTGTGGGCATCAGCGCAGAGGAAGCACTGGAAATCCTTAACCTTCCCCATGCTCTCACCACCGATGCGGCAGAACAGCTTTCCTCAATGGAAACCCTGAACGGACAGTACGCAAACTTTGAAGCATTGAACGATAATATCAATGCGCTTTGGGTATCTGTCAACGGATCGGAAATGCCGCAGGAGTCAAAGGACGCCATGAAGGATTTGCTTGATAACTGTCAGGACGGGGACGGAACGCTTTATCTTTACAGTTATCTTAACGAATACAGAGCCTGCGAAACGAAAGGCGAAAAGCTCGCCGTATATTACCTCCGTTATGACGGGGCAACCGGCATTAAAGCGCAGATAGACAAATTCTGCGAAAGCTTTGACATTATTGCGATAGACAACCGCGACAGTTTCGTAGACTTCCTGACACAGATAAATTACGATCAGTATATAGACAAAATCGACCAGATTTACGTAGCAATGAAGGATATTCAGTCAAGCCTTGTGGCTCCAAACGCTTCTGTTGACACCGCCGATGACGGACTTAACGCTTTGACAGAGCTTGTGGCAGACAGCATTGACGGGACAAGAGCATACGGCACAGCCCTTGACGTGCCCGTTATGAACGCCGAGGTGAGCATAGAGAAAGAGCCGGACGCTCCCGAATATACCTTGGGCGACATTGACGGCGACGGCAAGATTAACGCAAAGGACTCTAACCTTCTGAAAAAGATCATTACGGGTAAAATGACAGGCGTTCCTGCGGCAGACATTAACGGAGACGGAAAGGTTACCGTAGTGGATCTGTATATGCTGAGACGCATAATCGTATCAAAATAATAAGGCAGATTAACCGAACGGTGGGTGCGAGAAAATCGCACCCGCCGCACTTTTATAATATGAAAAGTGTCGAAAAACCACAGAAAACGGCAGTCTGCCGAGCCTTGACGAAGGCTTTTCCATGTGATAAAATAGATAAAGAAAAAAGAAGGGGGGAAAGGCATGATAACTCTTGAAAGCAGCGTAACGGAGCTGAAGGGCGTAGGCCCCGCAAAGGCAAAAGCTCTGGAGCGGGCGGGAATCCGCACGGTATGGGACCTTGCCCGTCATTATCCGAGAGCGTATCAGAACCGGGGAGACGTGAAAAAGGTTTCCCATGCGGCGCAAATCTGCCGTGACATGCCTCAGGCGCCCCCCTGCTCCCTTGTGCTCACCGTGGCGACAGAGCCGAGAACGGCCAACATCCGCCGCGGCATGAGCCTTACAAAATTTAAGGCTTTCGACGAAAGCGGAGCGGTTGATATTACCTATTTCAATCAGCCGTTTGTAAAAAACGTGTTTTCCGTGGGAGCGGAGTTCAGATTTTGGGGCAGAATGCAGCTTTCCGGCGGCAGACCTACCCTTGCAAACCCCGTGTGGGAGCCTTTTTCGGAGGACGCGCCTTTGCCCCCCATAGTTCCCGTTTATCCTTTGTCCGCAGGACTTTCCCAGAAATTTCTGGCAGGGCTTATAAAGGAAGCGGTCAGAGCGGCGTCCCTTGAAATAAAGGAGCATATTCCCTCGGAAATACTCCGTGAAAACGGACTTTGCACCGCCGCATATGCGCTTCGTTGCGTCCATTTTCCGCCGGACACGGACGCGCTTTCAGCGGCAAGAAAAAGGCTTGCCTTTGACGAATTATTCACCCTTGCGGCGGCAATGGGCTCCGCTAAAAACGGAAAAGCCGCCCGTGGGGCTCACCCCTGTCCCGACAGCGATGTGGGAGAACTGCTTAATGTACTCCCGTTCAGCCTTACGGGAGCGCAGAAAAGAAGCATCGGGGAAATTTCGGAGGACATGAAAAAAGACGCTCCCATGTGCCGTATTCTTTGCGGCGACGTGGGAAGCGGAAAAACCGCCGTTGCGGCGGCGGCGGCATATATCGCCGTGAAAAACGGCACCCGCTGTGCGATTATGGCGCCTACGGAAATTCTTGCAAAACAGCACTATGCAGACCTTTCGGAAATATTCGGCGCTCTGGGAATAGAAACAGCCCTTCTGTGCGGCTCCATGACGGCGGCGGAAAAACGGAAGGTCAGGGAAAGCATTGCCGCAGACGGTGCGCCTGTGGTTATCGGAACCCATGCGCTTTTGTCCGACGGAGTGGAGTTTAACAATTTTGGGCTTGTCATTACCGACGAACAGCACCGATTCGGCGCAAATCAGAGGGCGCTTCTCCGTGAAAAAACAAAAACGGCTCATTCCCTTGTAATGAGCGCAACCCCCATTCCCAGAACCCTGTCCTTAGTTATATACGGGGACCTTGATGTTTCCCGCCTTGACGAAATGCCGCCCGGGCGGCAGAAGGTGGGAACCTTCCGTGTGGACGAGAGCTATCGGGAAAGACTGCTGGGATTTATAAAAAAGCAGGCGTCAGAGGGGCACCGCACATATGTGGTCTGCCCCGCCATTGAAGAAACGGCGGAAAAAACGGAAAGCGCCGAGGAAATGTGCGATATTCTGTTTATGCCCGCACCTGTCCGCGAGCCTCCCGTAAAAGCGGCGCTCCCCTATACGGAGGAGCTGAAAAGAAAACTGCCGGAGCTGAAAATAGGCTTTATCCACGGCAAAATGAAAACTGCCGAAAAGGACGAGACTATGGGCGCTTTTGTGAGAGGCGAGCTTGACGTGCTTGTCTCCACCACCGTTATCGAGGTGGGCGTAAACGTGCCGGAGGCAACGCTTATGGTGGTCGAAAACGCCGAGAGATTCGGTCTTTCCCAGCTTCACCAGCTGAGAGGACGTGTAGGCAGAGGAAAGGATAAATCCTACTGTATTTTAGTGTCCGACACGGAAAACGAAACGTCCGTGCACCGCCTTGAAACCATGTGCAAAATGTCCGACGGCTTTGCAATCGCCGAGGAGGATCTGAAAATGAGAGGCCCCGGAGACTTTTTCGCTCGCGGCGACACCATTCGCCAAAGCGGCGCCGCCGACCTTACCTTTGCTTCTTCCGCATCGCCGGAGCTGACGGCTAAAGCCACCGAGGCGGCGAAAAAACTGCTGAAAAGGGACCCGGAGCTTGCACTTCCCGAGCATGAAGAATTGAGAAAAACGGTGCAAAGGCTTCGCAGGGGCTTTGAAAATACGATAAACTGATATGGAAAAAGAAAGAATAAAAATCGGACTTCCCGTAATAGTCGAGGGAAAATACGATAAAATCAAGCTGTCCTCCGTAATCGATGCCCATATAGTAACCACCGAGGGTTTCGGCGTGTTCAGAAATCGGGAGAGGGCGAGCCTTATCCGCCGCCTTTCCGAAAACGGAATCATAATCCTCACCGACAGCGATGGAGCGGGAAGGCTTATAAGGTCAAAGCTCTGCTCGTCGGTGCCTGCGGATAAGATATATAATCTGTACGTTCCCCGAATAGAGGGCAAGGAAAAACGAAAATCCGCCCCGTCAAAGGAGGGCGTGCTGGGCGTCGAGGGCATGGAGGCAGAGCTGCTCCGACAGCTTTTCCGTGATTTTGTCAGCCGCTTCGGCGAAGGAGGAAAAAAGACCGGCGGCGAGGATGTCTCCACGGCGGACTTTTACGAAGCGGGTCTTACGGGCGCACCCGACAGCAGGGCACGGCGGGACACCTTTGCCGCCTCCTTGGGGCTTCCCCCCGGAATGACCGCAAATTCGCTCCTTTCCGCGGTCAATGTTTTAATGGGAAGGGACGAGTTTTACGCCCTTTTCACCCAAAAGGCGGAAAAATGAGTGATTTCCAACATTTTTCGACGGATATAACCTGAATAGTTGCAAAAATTAAACTCATTAAGCAAATCTTAACTGATTTTTGCAACTATTTTATTTTATCCTTGCAAAAACGCCTTGACAATTTGCGGATAATCGTGTATACTAAGAGCCATATAACCGAAAGGCGGCAAATAAATGGCAAATAAAGCAAAAACCTTCAGAGACAGAAACGGCGACCGTGACGGCAGAGTTGAATTTTCCGAAAGCACAAATTTAATCGAGCAGTCCGTCTATCATTATCAGCTCCAGGACAGAGACACACCGTACCTGTACCGCCAGCTTTACAGCTACGACGCAGTGCCCCGTGTGTCCTTCAACCACAGATACGTTCCCGTGAACATGCCTGAAAAAATATGGATTACCGATACCACCTTCCGTGACGGTCAGCAGTCAAGAGCGCCTTTCACGGTGGATCAGATAGTTGATTTGTTTAAGCTTCTCCATAAGCTGGGCGGACCCAAGGGTATTATCCGCCAGTCGGAATTTTTCGTATATTCCGAAAAGGACAGAGAAGCGCTTCAGAGATGTATGGATTTAGGGTATGAATTTCCCGAAATCACAAGCTGGATAAGAGCCTCCAAAAAGGACTTTGAGCTGGTAAAAAGTCTGGGAATTAAGGAGACGGGCGTTCTCGTATCCTGCTCCGACTACCATATATATAATAAAATGGGGCTTACCCGCGCGCAGGCTATGGATAAATATCTCGGCGTGGTAAAAGAGGTGCTTGAAATGGGCATACGTCCCCGTTGCCACTTCGAGGATATAACCAGAGCCGATTTCTACGGCTTTGTTGTCCCCTTTGCAACGGCGCTCCGCCGGCTTGGCGAGGAGTACGGAATCCCCGTAAAAATCAGAGCCTGCGATACTATGGGCTACGGCGTAACGTACCCCGGTGCGGCGCTTCCCCGAAGCGTTCCCGGCATAATCTACGGCCTTATCCACTATGCGGGAATCGATTCCTCCATGCTTGAGTGGCACGGACATAACGATTTTTATAAGGTTGTCACCAACGCATCCACGGCGTGGCTGTACGGCGCCTCCGGCGTAAACTGCTCGCTTCTGGGAATAGGCGAGAGAACGGGCAACTGCCCCCTTGAGGCAATGTGTATGGAGTATGCATCCCTGAGAGGTACAAGGGACGGAATGGATCTTCCCACCATAACCGAAATCGGCAGATATTTTGAAAATGAAATCGGCTACGATATTCCCCCCAGAACGCCGTTTGTGGGCAGAGATTTCAACGTGACCCGTGCGGGAATCCATGCCGACGGACTGATGAAGGACGAGGAAATCTACAATATATTTAATACGGAGCTGCTTTTGGGCAGACCCGCCTCTGTGGCAATCGACGCACACAGCGGTCTCGCAGGCGTGGCGCATTGGATGAATACAAGGCTCGCCGAGCGGGGAGCGGGCATAAAGCTTGATAAACGGGACGAGCGCATAGCTAAGGTGAAGGAGCTTATCGATAAGGAATACGAAAACGGCAGAAACACCGTAATGAGCGATAAGGAGCTCTCCGCATTTGTACGGGAGATCATACCGGAGCTGGCTCAGTATTTCCCCGATACGGCAAACTGACGGCACCTTTCAAACATTTTTACGAAAAATATAAATTTTCTATTGCAATTTACAATCGGATGTGGTACAATACATGAGCGTCCGTGCATGCGGAGGCGATTTTTCGACTAATTATCACTGAACATAAAGGAGATTTGAAAATGTTTGATCTTATAATCGGGATAATCCTTCTTGTTTTTTCCGTGTTTCTTGTAATAGCAGTGCTTATGCAGGAGGGAAAGTCACATAATCTGTCCGGTACCATCGCCGGCGGCGCAGATACCTTCTTCGGCAAAAATAAGGGTCAGGCAGTCAGCAAAAAGCTTTCCGTGCTCACCAGTGTTGTTGCAATCATCTTTGTGCTTTTGGTATGTACGGTTTATGTGCGCAACGCTGAAAACAAAACAGACAATGAGAGCTTCTGGGAAATGGTAGTGGGCTCCGGCGACGAGGATAAGACCGAGGACACCACCGCAGCACAGGACACCACCGCAGCAGCGGCTGAGGAGACAACCGCGGCAGAGGCAGAGGACACTACTGCAGAGCAGGCTGAAGATACCACCGCCGAGACTGCCGAGTAATTTACATAGTTGATTAATAGGAAAAAAACCGCCGTCCGGCGGTTTTTTCTTTGCGGTTTTGCCCTTGCCCACAGCAGGGGGTACAAGACTGGCGGCTAGCTGCTAGCAGCTAGCAGCTAGCAGCTAGCAGCTAGCAGCTAGTTGGCGGCTTCGCCGCCCACACCGGGGGACGCTCGCGTCCCCATGTCATTGCGAGGGTGTAAAGCACCCGTGGCAATCTCTACGAATAAATTGATGGCACCTTCCGTCTATGCACCGCACCAACATTGTCATTGCGAGACGGGCGTAACGCCCGTCGTGGCAATCCTTACTGATGCTTTTACAAGTCGGGGAGTCTGTAATCTGCTTGCCCCCCGCTCTCTCCCCTCGGCATCATTATGATGCCGAAATAAAGAAAGAGTAAATCAAAAATCCTTCTACATAAAGACGAGCAATAACACAAGTAAGGATTGCCACGGGCGGCAATATGCCGCCCTCGCAATGACACCGTGGAGTGACTGCCCCCTCCCTTTCTGTCGTATTTTGTTCGCTTTTGTCAAATATGCCGAAATTTGCCGCAAGCCGCCGCCATTAACAAAAAATTCAAAAAACTTTTACACTATATGTAGACTGTTCAAAAAACTTCAACGCTATTTGTTGTGTCAATCGTTGCAAATCCCCGAAACACAGGGAAAACACGGCGGCGAATCTAACGGAATTGCCCAAAAAAATCAAAAAAACATATTGACAATTTGTGATAATGATGATACAATTAGTTTACCAAATTTTAATGGAGGTTTATCCTATGAAAAAAATCTTAGCAATCGTTCTCACCCTTGCTATGCTTCTTTCCATGGTTGCTGTCGGCACATCTGCAGCTACGAGAGAAGTTACGCAGGACGAGAGCACCGAGAACCATTACTGGCACTTCCAGTCCGGTAACTCTTGGCATCCCGTTAAGTTCAGCGATCCTTCTCAGACTGTTGAGATGGACATCTGTCTGGACGACGCTACCTCTAATCTGGGTTGCTACGGACTTTCCAACGCTCCCTCTATCGGAGCTTCCTATGTTGGTCTGAAAGACAACTCCCAGAAGGTAGATTACACCTTTACTCCCGGCACATGGTACAACGTTAAATGGGTATCCGCTAACGGCAGCACCGAGATCTTCGTTAACGGCGCATCCGTTGGTACCGTAGGCGCTGAACTCAGCTACTACGACGGCAACCAGTTCTACTGGGCACCCGTTCTCCTTTCCATGGACAACGTTAAGGTTGGCGGCCAGACCTTCGATTTCGAGGGCGACAACTCCGCATGGAACACCGAGTCCGGCCAGGGCGAGCTTCTCATCCAGGAGATCCCCGGCGCGTTCCACAACAACCTCACTTGGTCTTGGCAGGAGCAGGGCACAAGATACTGGGCATATGATGCAGATAACGCTTATATCTACGCTACCAACATCCCCGTAGGTCCCGATTCCGGCTACACCACCATTACCTTCAAGGTAAGATTTAACGATGCAAGCTCCGAGACCCGTTCCTACTTCGGCACTGATATTGTTATCAGCCCCTCCAAGATCGGCTTCGGCGGCAATACTGTAGCTATTTCTCCCGCTCTTTCTCTTAACGAGTGGCACGAAATCTCCATCAACTGCTACAACATGAACGGCGCTTCCTTCTATAAGATTGACGGCGGCGAGTGCTCTATCGCAAACTATGACGGTCTTATCCAGGGTGTTCTTAAGAACTCTTGGTGCGGCGGCGGTATCCTTGTTGACTTTGACGATATCGTAATCAAGTCCTCCGCTGACGGCGCTACATATGAGACCATCTACACCGAAGACTTTGAAGACGGCGTATGGGATATCAGCGAAGGCAACGGCGTTGCTAAGTATGATATGGTAAACAAGTCCGCAAGCGACGATCTCGGCTTCAAGTACTGGCACTTCCAGTCAGGCAACTCCTGGCATCCCGTTAAGTTCAACAATCCTGCACAGACTGTTGAAATGGACGTTTGCCTTGATGACGCTACCTCTAACCTGGGCTGCTACGGCCTTTCCAATGCTCCCGCTATCGGAGCTTCCTATGTCGGCCTGAAGGACAACAGCCAGTCTGTTGCTTACACCTTCACTCCCGGCACATGGTACAACGTTAAGTGGGTTTCCAACGGCAGCACCACCGAAATCTTCGTTGACGGCGTATCCGTTGGTACCGTTAACGCAGGTATCACCTACCATGACAACAACCAGTTCTACTGGGCACCCGTTCTCCTTTCCATGGACAACGTTAAGGTTGGCGGTCAGACCTTCGACTTCGAGGGCGACTACTCCGCATGGAACACCGAGTCCGGCCAGGGCGAACTCCTTGAGTACGTTCTCAAGTCCGAGACTATCTTCGACCGTATCCCTGCTTACGAAGCAACCGGCGAAGCTCTCGCACTTTCTTCCAGCTACGACACCCCCGGATTCTACTATGACATCAGCTCCATGGCAGGCTCCGGCAAGGACGTTATCGTTGACTTCAACCTGAAGCTCCTGCCTCAGACCAACGAGAGAATTGCTGATCAGCAGACCTCTCATTGGCTCGAATTCTGGCTCGACCAGGCTTGTCAGAACCGTGTTTGCATCGCTACCGACGCTGTGGGCGTTCAGAGAAAAGCCTCTAACGACTGGAACGCATTCGCATTCGGCGCAGACACATGGCACAGAGTAACCGTTGAGGCTCTCGGTTCCTACAACATCATCAATATCTATATCGATACTGAGCTTGTTTACACCGGTACCTGCGGCGAAGTTCACTGGCTGAACGGCAACTTACTTATAGGTTTCGTTTACAACGCAACCGCTCTTATTAACAACTATCACGTATACGCAAGCAAGACCTACGCTGAGGCTTCCACAAGCTTCTCCGATGTAGATAACAACGCTAACGAAGTAGTAGTAGATCTTAACAACATCTGCGCAAGATACCACTTCGCAGGCAATACTGCTATTACCACTCCCGAGACCTGCTACAGCACCGGTATCGATACCACAACCTGTGCAGTATGCGGCACGGAAATTGAGCATGAAACTCCTATGTACGATCATAACTGGGCAAGCTATGATATTAACAGAAAGACTGAAGACGGTCTCGTTTACACCTACTGCCGTAACAGCAACGGCTGTACCGCTCGCCGTTACACAACTCTTCCCGAGAACTACACCGGCACTATCTATCAGTACTTTGATATGAGTGACGACCTCGTTCTCAACTGCAACAGCGGTTGGAACGCTGACAACTGGACCGCAAAAGACGGTAAGCTCAGCTTCGTCGAGGGCTCTAACTACAACCAGTTCGACCTTAACCAGGAAATCGCTCCTAACAACTGGTCTTGGTCCATGGATATAACCTTCGACGGTTTGTTCGATGATAAAGATGTTGCGAACTACGGTCACGTAGTATACTTCTGGTGCGGCGGTAGCAACACTATTGCTGTTCAGGCAGGTTACGACTTCGACGCACAGGAATTCTTCATCAGACCTAACGATGGCGGTTCCTTCACAGCTCAGAAGGCTGCATACAAGCTTGAGCTCGGCAGACAGTACAACTTCGGTATTACCTACGAGTATGACGAAGACGAGTACACCGGCGCAGTTAAGCTGTGGCTCGACGGCAAGGTTGTTTGCCAGTACACAGACGCTGAGGACGAGGAAATCGTATTCGTAATTCCTTACTCCAGCTCCACCATCCACGCCCTTATCTGGCGTGACTTCGGTGTTAACCACACCATCGACGCTATGGGTATCGGTACTGCTGACTTCACCACCGTTTCCAAGATTATCGGTGACGTTGACGGCGACTGGACCACCGGCGCATCCGACGTTGTTGCATTCAGAAGATTCTTCTCCGCACAGGCTGACGCTAAGAACCTTGCAGAGAACATTAACGCTGAT
>JAQXKW010000162.1 GCA_029010655.1 Clostridia bacterium
TGTGTCGGAGGTGTCAATCTGCAGGGGCAGGTCGCACACCGCCTGTATTTCCTCAACGGTTTTTTTGAGAACCGAAGCCTCGTCAATACCCGGAAGTCCCACATTTACGTCAAGTACATGTGCGCCGCGGTCGGACTGCCCGATTGCCTCACCGAGAATATAGTCCATGTTCCCCGTGCCCAGAGCCTCTTTCATCAGCTTTTTTCCCGTGGGGTTAAGCCTCTCTCCGATTAAAACGGGGGACGCTCCGAAATCTACCGCATGGGTATAGGAGGATACGGCGCATATTTCTTTTTTCTGTACGGGTACGGGCGAAAAGCCGCCGCACAGCTTTTTCAAAGCCTTAATATATTCGGGAGTTGTTCCGCAGCAGCCCCCCGCAATGCGCACGCCTTTTTCAATAAGCGCAAAAACGTCCCGTGCAAATTCTTCGGGAGAAACGTCGTATACGGTTTTCCCTCCCACAACGGAGGGAAGACCTGCGTTGGGCTTGAAAATAACGGGAACAGAGCACCGCTCCAACAGCTTCTCCGCCGCAGGAGCGAGAGCCTTGGGACCTAAAGAGCAGTTAATGCCTACGGCGTCCGCTCCCATGCCCTCAAGAAGCGCCGCCATGGCGCAGGGGTCGGCGCCCGTCATCAGTTTTCCGTCCTCACCGTATGCGTTTGTAACAAATACGGGCAGGCGGGAGTTTTCCTTTGCGGCAAGAAGGGCGGCCTTTGTCTCGTAAGAATCGTTCATTGTCTCAATAACTATAAGGTCAACGCCGAACTCAACGCCCAGACGGACGGTAGCGGCAAACACCTCCACCGCATCCTCAAAGGAAAGGGAGCCCAAAGGCTTCAAAAGCTTTCCCGTGGGGCCTATGTCAAGAGCGATAAACTTTTCGTCCGAAGATGTGCTTTCCTCCTTTGCACGGCGTGCGCAGGAAACGGCGCCGCCCACGATTTCCCGAAGCTCCTCCGGCGAAAATTTCAGGGAATTTGCGCCGAAGGTGTTGGTGTAAACCACGTTTGAGCCTGCGTCAAAATAGTCCCTGTGGATTTTTGTCACCGTTTCGGGGTGAGTTATATTCCACCTTTCGGGAAATTCTCCAGAGGGAAGCCCCGCCTCCTGCAAAAGAGTGCCGGCGCCTCCGTCAAGAAACAGTATGTTGTTTTCCAAGTATTCAAGTACGTTCATTTTATACCCATAATCGCCGTAACAGATTTTGAAGGCGACATTAAAAGACTTTCGTTAAGAGTAACCCCAATGGTTCTGGGGCAGTCCAGAAGGCGGAAAATCTCCTTCTGAAAAGCAAGGGGAAGATCGCCGTAGCCGGGGCTGAAACGGGGGCGGCTCCCCTCATATTCGGAGCTGACAGCATCGCACAGAGCTTCAATGCGCTCGGCACCCACAGCCTGAAACAGCAGAGCCTTTGCAGGGGAGGTAACGCAGTAGCGCGCTATGAGCCTGTCCGGCGCAAGCCCTACCGTTGCGGCAAATATTACGGCACTACGGCAGCCTTTAAGGTTTTTGGAAAGATTTTCCGAAAAAACGGACGCAAATCCGAAATCTACGAGATTTCCGCATATGTCAACGGGAACGATAGCACGGCACACCTTGTACGACAGCTTTCCCTCTATCTCCCGGAGACATTCCGAAAGGAGCTCTTTTACCTCGCCGTCTCCGCCGCCCGCATACCGCAGAATTTCCTTTTCCGAAACGGACGGGGGCGAATACAGCCTTACGTCCCGCGCTATCATTTGTTAAGAATATCCGACAGATTGGACTGTATTTTTTCCGCAACGTCGGGGTTGTTCATGGAATATATGTGAACCAGAGGGAGCCCGTTTGCAAAAAGGTCGATTATCTGATCGGTGGCGTAAGCTATCCCCGCCTGCTTCATTGCCGTAGGGTCGGAGCCGAAGCGGTCCACAAGGCTCTTGAAGCGCTGAGGAACAAAGGATCCGGACAGCTTCAGAGCACGCTCAAGCTGATTTGCACGGGTTATGGGCATAATGCCCGGTATTACGGGAACGGTAATTCCCGCCTCTCTGATTTTATACAGGAAGTTGTATAAAAGATTGTTGTCGAAGAACATCTGGGTGGTGAGAAAATCACAGCCTGCGTCAACCTTTTCTTTAAGGTGCTTAATGTCCTCCGCCTGATTTGCGCTTTCGGGGTGGATTTCCGGGTAGCATGCGCCTCCGATACAGAAATCCGCGCCGGATTCACGCAATTCCGAGACAAGCTGAGAAGCGTGGGAATATGCCCAGCAGCTCCTGTCGCCCCGCTCAAGCTCCGGGGTAAGGTCGCCCCTGAGCGCCATTACGTTTTCAATCCCCCTGCTTTTCATATCTTCAATCCGCTCTTTCACAGTCTCCCGTGTGGAGGAAACGCAGGTAAGATGAGCAAGGGTGGGCACGGAGTACAGCTTTTTTATGTTGTCCGCAATGTCAAGCGTGTATTTGCTTGTGCCGCCGCCGGCACCGTAGGTAACGCTCATAAACGCGGGGCACAGCTCCGCTATTTTTTCCGTAGCCTCTTTAACGCTTGAAAAAGAGGAGTCGGTTTTGGGAGGGAATACCTCAAAGGATAGCTTTGGTGAGCCGCTGCTCAGTATTTCCGTAATTTTCATCTTTCCAGTCCTATAATATCTTTAATAACTTCCCCTGCGATTATAAGCCCCATAACGCCGGGGGTAAAGGAGTTGGAGCCAACGGTTCTGCCGGGATTTATGGGCTCCTCCCTTGAATATACTACCTTCAGCTTATCTATGCCTTTTTGCCGAAGCCTGCTTCTGACGGCTTTTGCAAGAGGACAAACGGAGGTTTTATAAATATCCGAAACCTCAAACCGTGTGGGATCGGCCTTGTTTCCGGCGCCCATGGCGGATATAACGGGAACGCCCGCCTTATGGCACATTTCAATTATTTCCACCTTGTCCTTAACCGAATCAATAGCGTCGATAACGTAATCAAATCGGGTAAAGTCAAATTCGCCGGAGCTTTCCGGAGTAAAGAAGGAATTAACAGCGACCGCACGGCAGTCGGGATTTATTTCGGCAATCCTTTCGAGAAAGGAGTCTGCCTTGAATTTTCCCACGGTCTTTCCCGTGGCGATAAGCTGTCTGTTAATATTAGACCTTGCAACCCTGTCGCCGTCAATAAGGGTGAGCTGTCCCACACCTGCGCGGGCAAGAGCTTCAACAGCGTAGCCGCCTACGCCGCCCAGCCCGAAAACGGCAACATGGGAACGGCAGAGCGCGCCCTGAGACTCCTCTCCGAACATGAGAACGGTTCTTTCAAATTCTTCTTTCATGCCTAAATCCTCTGAATAAAACTACCTTATATAGTACCACAAATATTCCAAAAAATCAATATTGGAATTTTTGAACAATATTGCTCATAAATTCACATATTTTCTTGACAAAATAGCGAACAAATGTTATGATTATATTGTAATTAACCGAACTATCGGGATATTAATCAGGAGGTTTTTTGTGAAAAAGACAACGAAAAGACTGCTTGAAGCATTGACAGTCGCAGTTCTTCTGTCCGTAATCCTTTTGGGCGTGTTCTCCACGTCTGCGGCGTCGGACGACCCTGCCGACAGCTATGTAAAGCAGACGGCAGCAAACGAGGATTCAAGCCTTTCCATGTGGTTTGACCATTCCTTCCGTAAAACATTTACAAGCGATACTACCACCACGGGTAAAGACACCTATTCCATCTATATGGCGAAAAACGAAATCGAGTCCGCCCAGGTGGTGCTTTACTCCGCAACGGACAAGACCAATATGAATATTGAGGTCACGGATTTCACCGACGGAAAGGGTAACACAGTCCCCGCCGAGCTTTACTACGAAATGTACGTAACCACCTCAAAGCTGAATTCGGAATTCGTTCTGGGTGCCGATGCGAACACTACGTTTATCCGTGCGGGAGAAACCCCCGACCCCATAATCCCCTACAAAAAGCTGGGCACCTCCAAAAAGCCCGCTTCCTTTAAGCTGAACGCAGGAAAGTCTCAGGCGTTCCTTATCCGCGCTACCACCACCGCAGAAACCCCTGCCGGCTGGTATTCCGCACAGCTCAATGTGTATGATTCTGCCGGAAATCAGGTAAAAACCGCAACGGTTTACTGCCACGTGTGGGATTTTGTTATTTCAGATGAAACCGCGCTTCAGACAGCTTTCTATATGAGCAGCGATACTGCTTACGGCGGAAACTATAAGGCGTTCTACGATTATCTGCTTGAAAACCGCTTAAACGCAATGGACGTTCCCGGCGGAACGCTTACCCCCGATAACCCTTATCTCACCAATCCCCGTGTAACTGCAATAAGAGTGTCGGAAACGGGCTGCGGCTCCACTTCCTCGACCATGTATATGGACAGCTTAGCGCAGTATCCGAGCTACGCAGCTATATATGAAAGCCTGTCCTCCTCTCCCAATTGGGAGTCCTATAAGGATAAGCTGTATTTCTATACGGTTGACGAGGCTATGGCGCAGGAACAGCAGGATGCAATAAAGCTGGGCAATCCCAACTATAACGGAAAAACCGTTGAAGATGTAAAGTACACCAGCGCATATCTTGAGCGCTATTGGCCCGACGCACAGACGGTTGTGCCTTTCCACGAAAACCATCCTTATCCTTACTATACTTACCATAAAGACCTGAACACCTTCGAGGATTATCAGAGAAGAGACGCAACAGAGGAAATGCTCAATACGGGAACCGTTACCACATGGTGTCCTCAGCTCTATGCGTTTACACCTCAGTCCGAGCTGAAGGCAGTAGGCTATAACGGCAACGAATCCAAGAAAATCCGTGAGCTTTCCTGCACGATCTCCGGTATTTATTGCCTGGGCGCACAGGGCTCTACCGCTTTCGGAGCAAGCTATGTAAACTGGGCTGACCAGTTCGGCGAATTTGCAGACCGTGTTAAGTCTCACCACATAGTAGAAAACGAAAACGGCGGAAACTATAAGCTCTGGGCATATTCCGCAGGCTGGAATAAGAGCTATTCCTACTGTAACCACCTTATTGAGAATACAGGTCTCCAGACAAAGCTTCTGTTCTGGCAGCTTTTCCAGAACGATATTACCGGATACCTCTATTACGGCACCAATAACTGGAACGAGTATCAGGCAGGTACCGATACTACAACTACCGGCGCAAAGACCACTTGCACATGGTATACCAACAGACATGATTACGCTACCGGCTGTTCCATCTACGGCAACGGAGTTCTGTTCTACGGAAAGAACATGGCAAAGATTGCCAGTATAGACGTTGTAGGAACTCTGCGTGTTGAGATTATGCGTGACGGCGTTGAAGAATATCAGATGCTGAAAATGCTGTCCGACTATGAGGGCAATAAAGCCGCAAAGGACGTTGTTTCCCAGGTTTCTACAAACGTTGTAAGATACCTTTCCATGAATAACTTCTCCACCTCCGCATGGGGAAGCGCCGACGAGTACGATATTATGGAGACCGTAAGACGCAGTCTGGGTGCGGCAGTTGAGGCTGCGGCAACAGAGGGCGAGTGCGAGCATCAGTGGAACGACGGCACCGTAACGACCCCCGCAGGCTGTAAGACTCTCGGAGAAAAGACCTATACCTGTACCGTTTGCGGCGCAGTTAAAACCGAGTATATCCCCGCAAAGCATACCGTAGGCGACTGCTTTACGGTTGAAAGCTCTGTTGAGGCTACCTGTACCGAGGACGGAAACAATGTTCTCAGATGCACCGACTGCGGTTACAGAAAAACCGAAATTATTACTGCATTCCATAATGACCCGGCAAAATATACCTACGAGTATAAGTCCGAAACACTCCATACCATCAAATGCTCCGAGTGCAATACGGTGCTCAATTCCGCAGAGGGACATTACATGCGTCGCCAGATAAAGGCGGCAACCTGTACTGAGGAAGGCTACGATAAGGTAGCCTGCATATACTGCGGATACGCTGAAAGCGAGGAAATCCTTGCAACCGTAGATCATAACTACGTGGACGGCGTTTGTACCGTATGCGGCGGAAAGGACCCCAGCATACCCCAGTATACTCCCGGTGATGTTGACGGAGACGATAAGATTACCGCAAAGGATATAAATCTTATAAAGAAAATGCTCACAGGCCAGATGGATCAGAACGAAGCCGCTGATGTTAACGGTGACACTAAACTGACGGTAGCAGATGTTTCTGCACTGAAGAAGATTCTGGTATCCGGCTGACGGTATAAGGGGCAACGGCGTAAAACGCCGTAACCCAAATCGGAGACAAAGCGGAATGTGAGGCTCTGCCTCACACTCCGCTCGGTACCTTTTTGAGAAAGGGCTGAGGGCTCCAAAAGCTTCACAGCAAAAAGGTTTTTGGTGAGAAAGAAAATACTCCTGAACGAGGCTTTGGGCAACGCCCCAATCTGAATTTGTCTTCACTTTGAGGCAACGGCGCAAAACGTCGTTGCCCTTTTAGCAAAGTCCATTAAAAATTAAAATATAAAAAAGAAAGGAATTTTATCATGAACAAATTTATGCTCAACGAAACCTCCTACCACGGAGCGGGCGCCATTAAAGCAATACCCGAGGAAATTAAAAACCGGGGACTGGGTAAGGTGTTTGTGGCAACCGACCCCGACCTTATAAAGTTCGGCGTTTCCCAAAAGGTAACCGCCCTTCTTGACGAAGCAGGAATAGCTTACAGCATTTTTTCTGATATTAAGCCCAACCCCACAATCGAAAACGTGCAGAACGGCGTTGAGGCGTTCAAGGCGGCAGACGCCGACTGTATCGTGGCTATCGGCGGCGGTTCTTCAATGGATACCGCAAAGGCAATAGGAATAATTATCGCAAACCCCGAGTTTGCAGATGTCCGTTCCCTTGAGGGAGTAGCCCCCACAAAGAACCCCAGCGTGCCGATTATAGCAGTTCCCACAACGGCAGGAACCGCCGCTGAGGTAACAATCAACTACGTTATTACAGACGTGGAGAAAAAGAGAAAATTCGTGTGCGTAGACTGCCACGATATTCCCGTCGTTGCAGTAGTTGACCCCGATATGATGTCCTCAATGCCCAAATCCCTTACCGCCGCAACAGGTATGGACGCTCTCACCCACGCAATTGAAGGATATATTACCCTCGGCGCATGGGAGCTTTCCGATATGTTCCACCTGAAGGCAATCGAGGTAATTTCCCGTTCGCTGAGAGGCGCTGTTGAAAATACTAAAGAGGGCAGAGAAGGAATGGCTCTCGGTCAGTATATCGCCGGCATGGGCTTTTCAAACGTAGGTCTTGGCGTTGACCATTCTATGGCACATACCCTTTCCGCATACTACGATATGCCCCACGGAAAAGCCTGCGCAACACTTCTTCCCGCAGTGATGGAGTATAACGCAGAGGCAACAGGCGAAAAGTACCGTGAAATCGCACGTGCCATGGGCGTTCAGGGCGTAGATTCCATGACGCAGGAGGAGTACCGCCGTTCGGCAATCGACGCAGTCGCAAAGCTGGCTGAGGATGTGGGAATCGTAACCTCCCTCAAGGGCGTTGCAAAAGAGGAGGACATACATCAGATGTCCGTAGACGCCTATAACGACGCATGCCGTCCCGGCAACCCCAGAGAGACAAGCGTTGAAGATATCGAGAAAATATACAGAAGCCTTATGTAAGGAATAAAAAAAGCAATCGCCGACGGATACCCGTCGGCGACTGCCTTTTAAGCGGCTAGCGGCTCGCAGCTAGAGGCTAGCGTGCCTTCAGCTTTTTAACCGTCCGCCTGGGGTAAAGCACGATTTCGGGGATTACCAAAAGCTTCATTATGTAAGCGACAAGTACGGGAATAAAAATGCCCGATAACATTCCGAGAATAAAGTGCACGGCGCCGTTTGTAACAGACAGCTTAATTAAAACAGCCCTGACGGCAGGTGCGGAAAGCGTGTGCATAAGGAAAACGGGAAGCGTGTACTGAACGCATATGCCGGTAAATTTCATGCTTCGTCTGCTGCATATAATATATGAAAGGGAAATAACAAGAATACAGCCCAAAAAGCCCATCAGCGTTTCCATAAACGGAAAGCTTACGGAGTATATCTGAATTAAAAGGGACAAAGGTATAAATAACCCTCCCAGAGTAACAACGGGAACGGCAAAGGACCGCTTTGAAAGCAGAGACGTAAGACTGTAGGAGCAAACAACCATACCTGAGGCAAACCAAATCCAGTTTTCCATAATGCACTTCAAAAAGTAGGGCAGATTGGCGTCGGTCAGGAATATTACGTAAATAACCTTAGCCAAAGCCGAAACAAGGAAAATATAAAGGGAGGAGCGGCGGTTCTTTACAGGGGGAGTTATCAGGAAAATGAAGAATAAAGCGTAGAGATACCAGTACGGGGCATCGGGGCGGAGAAAAAGCGTTTCAAAAAAGGAGTATTTGACGGCATTGTTGACGCTTGAAGGGAACAGCAGTTTCAGAATATACCCTGCCGAAAGAAATACCGCATAGGGGACGACCAGATCAATAAGCTTTTTCCCCATATTTGAAAAATAGCCTTTAATCCCCGGCTCATGCCGCTTCATAAACAGCCATCCGCTGCAAAAGAAGAAAAGGTTAACATGAAAGTAGTAAACTACCTCCACAAGGGAACGCGCAACCCCGTCCTCGGGGAAAATGCCGGCGGATATAAGCCCCCGAAGCACGTGCCCCAAAACAACAAGCAGACAGGCGGTTACTTTTATAAGGTCAATCCACCTTTCCCGTTTCGCTTCCATTTGAAAACTCCTTGTACGCCCGATTTTTATTTGCCGGATTTTGTTACATTATACTATAAAAGAGCGCCCGTGTAAAGAAAAACAATTTATAAAGATTTTGCATTGTTCAGGGGGATAGGTAATTGCCCGGTGCGGCGCCCTAAGGGTTTGCTCTTATATCCCGTCTATGAACCGCACCCAATGGTGTCATTGCGAGACGGGCATTTTGCCCGTCGTGGCAATCTCTACGGGCGATTTGATGGCACTATCCGTCAGCGGAAAAGCGATAATAATACCGTAGGGCGGGGGCTTGTGTCAAGAGCAAGATAGTAAACAACCGATGTAAGAGGATGGTATACAGATTGAAACGAGAGAAAATGCGTATGGAAGCCGA
>JAQXKW010000163.1 GCA_029010655.1 Clostridia bacterium
CGAGCATGCGGAAAAAAGAGCGCTTTCCATTATAGGCGAAACGGGACACAGAAAAAAGGAAGACCCGGAAACCGTAATCGGCGTGGGCGGCTGTATGGTCACTCAAAGCCACCGCGCGGAAAAAATAAAAATGAGCTACCCTTACGTTAGTTTTACCTTTGATACGGGGGCTATTCATCTTCTGCCGGAGCTTGTGCTGGACGCCCTGACAGGGAAAAAGCGCAGGTTTGTAATAAGCGATAACTACGGAATATCGGAGGGCATACCCACTTACAGAAAAGAAAATTTCAAGGCGTGGCTTTCCGTTATGTACGGCTGTAATAATTTCTGCTCATACTGTATCGTGCCGTACGTGCGGGGCAGGGAAAGAAGCCGCCGCCCGGAGGATATTCTGGAGGAAGCGAGAGGACTTATTGACGGCGGCGCAAAGGATATAACCTTGCTTGGTCAGAACGTAAATTCCTACGGAAAAGACGCAGGGTATATGGATATTGCCTCTCTTATGAGAGAGATTTGCAAAATCCCCGGCGATTTCAGAGTCCGTTTTAAGACAAGCCACCCGAAGGACGCATCGGACGAGCTTATTAGGGTCATTGCAGAGGAGGAAAAGGTTGCAAAGCATTTCCACCTGCCCGTTCAGTCAGGCTCCAATGACGTGCTTTCAAGAATGAACAGAAAATATACCGTTGAAAAATACCTTGAAATAATCGAAAAAATAAAGGCGTGGGTGCCCGGCGTAAGCATTACAAGCGATATTATCGTGGGCTTTCCCGGAGAGACGGAAAAGGACTTTGAAGCGACCATGGAGCTTCTTAAAAAGGTTCGCTTTGACCTTATCTTTTCCTTTATCTATTCCCCCAGAAAGGGAACACCGGCGGCAGAAATGGAAAATCAGATTCCTGCGGAAATATCCTCCGAAAGATTTCGCCGTATGACAGAAATGCAGGACGAAATTTCAAAGGAGCGCAACAAAAGATTTGTGGGAGAAAAGCTCCGTGTACTGTGCGAGGACGTGTCAAAAACCGATAAAACCGTCCTGACGGGCAGAGCCGACTCGCCCAGACCCATACATTTCAAGGGTGACGAAGCAATGATAGGACAGTGGGCAGAGGTTAAAATAACCGAAGCCGATAAATATAACCTTTTCGGAAAAATCATATAAGGGAGAATTATTATGCTCAGCGAAGAAATATTGCTTGCGGCAAAAAAGCTTACAGACCTGATGAAAGAGGACGAAACCTATAAGGCCGTAACCGAAGCATCGGAAAAATATAACGCAGACCCGGAAATCTCCGTTGCCATGACGGAATATTCCGTTCAGCAGCAGGCTCTTGCAAACGAATATGCAAAAGAGGACAGAGACGACGAAATCTGCGAGGCAATACAAAAGAGAATTAACGAAATCTACAATAAAATCGTGGAAACGCCCGTTTACGAGGAATATAAAAGAGCCTCCGACGAATACGCCGCGTTTTACTCGGCAGTATATGACGAGCTGAACTATCAGCTTACGGGAAAACGCTCCTCCTGCAGCGGCGACTGTTCCTCCTGCGGCGGATGCCATTGAATTGCTAAGATATAGGAGGGTGTTGTTATGACACCTATGATGCAGCAGTACTTTCAGATAAAGGATCAGTACAGAGATTATATACTGATGTACCGTCTCGGCGACTTTTACGAGATGTTTTTTGAGGACGCCCAAATTGCCTCAAAGGATCTTGACCTGACTCTTACGGGCAGAGACTGCGGCGAGGAGCAGAGAGCGCCTATGTGCGGAGTTCCGTTCCATTCCTGCGAGGGGTATATTGCAAAGCTTATAGCAAAGGGTCATAAGGTGGCAATCTGCGAGCAGACGGAGGACCCTGCTCTTGCAAAAGGGCTTGTAAAAAGAGAGGTTATAAGAGTTATAACCCCCGGAACTGTCATCGAAAGCTCCATGCTCAACGATACGAGAAATAACTATCTTGCCTCCCTTTACGTTGCGGAGGAAAGCGCAGGGCTTTGCTTTGCGGACATTTCAACGGCACAGGTGTACGCAACCTATTTCAAAGGCTCCTCCTTTGAAAACGACCTGCTTACAGAGCTTTCCACCTACTCTCCCAGAGAGATTATTACAAATATCGATATAAAACAGCTTCCCGCCGCCGCGGGCTTTGCCGCCGACAGGGATATTATGTGCTCGTCGTCCCTTAGTTCGTATTTTGACGCCGCGGCATACGACCGATACGAAACCCAGTTCGGGAAATTTGAGGGCAGCGAGGATTTTCTCCCCGCAGTTTGCGCCGTGGGCGCCGCCCTCGGTTATATAGCGGATACGCAGAAAACGGATATTTCCTATATTAAGGATATTGAGCTTTACGAAAATTCCCAGTATCTTGAAATGGATATGAGTACCCGCCGAAACCTTGAGCTTTGCGAAAC
>JAQXKW010000164.1 GCA_029010655.1 Clostridia bacterium
GAATAATTTTAGCTTAATGTTATAGAAAAAGCCCTTCTCAAAAAGCGGGAAGGGCTTTCTTTTCAAAATAATTGTCGGCTTTATGAAAGAGCATTATACGCCCAGATAAAGGCGCAATATGCCGAGAATAAGCAGATGAACCGGATAAAACCAGTAATTCAGCATTTTGCTCTGCCTGCCGCGCTCTCCGTTATATGTAAGCGTCAGACCGAAGCCCAAAAGTGCCCACGGTTCTTTGAACATGGAGGCATATCCGAAAGGGATTGCAAAAACGGGCATATTGTAGAACAGATAAAAGAAATAACCGATTAAAATTGCGTGATGCTCGTAGTCAAGGGCTAAATACATTGAAACCGCGCACATAACCGCAACAATTAAAAAGGATACCAAAAACCACAGCACCCTCGGCTTGCTTTTCATTTTGTTCTTCAAAGTGTCTATAATCCAAACCGTAACAAGCACCAAAGCCAGCGAAAACATTACATTGTTCCAGTTCATGTTGAAAAAGCTTGCGGTTGTAAACATATCAAAGGGAACCTCGGATATTACCCCGAATATAAGCAAATTCAAAAGATATTTCAGGCGGCTTCGGGTTTTGAAATATCCCTCGACCAGCATAAAGCAAAACAGCGGAAATGCAATTCTGCCGATTATGTCAAATGTGTTGCTGACAATAGCAAGAAATCCGTCGCTTGATTTCAGATACGGATAAATCAGACCCTTGTTTACATGGTCTGCAAGCATTGAAACAATTGCAATCAGCTTCAGCCATGCTCCCGAAAGAAACTGAACCTTTTTGCATAGACCGTTAATTCTGTCAATCATTTTTCGTCTCCATTTAGGATAATCCGTTGAACTTCGTCGGTAAAAAAGAAATAATAACAATCCATGTCATATTGTAACATAAAATCGCAAATCAGTCCATGCCTGCGAATATAAATTTTTATGCAGGGAAAAGACGATTTTTGAAATCACATTCGAGCCAACTGTATATTTTTGTTAAATTTACAATTTTATACTGTTTTTTACGGGAATGTGTGATATAATATACTAAACAGTTGTCGGTGTGCGGTGTGAACTGACCGTTTGCCGACATATACTTTTATATAGGTTTGAGATAGGGCTGATTCTGTAAAGAAAGGATTTTTACCATGAAACTGATAACTGCAATAGTAAACAAAAGAGACGCAGGAGAGGTGTGCCGCGCTTTGTCCGAGGCGGGCTTTTACTTTACAAAAATTGCAACCTCCGGCGGATTTCTGCGTACCGGCAACGTAACCTTGCTTTTGGGTACGGATGATGAAAAGGTGGACTGCGCCATTGAGATAATAAGAAAGAACTCCGCACAAAGGGTAGAGGCGGTTCCCGACGTGCCCCACGGAAACTCCGTTTCCTATATTCCGCCCGCGCCTGTCACCGTTCCCGTGGGAGGGGCAACGGTGTTTGTAACAGACGTTTGCCGTTACGAAAAAATGTGAGATGTGAAAATGGACGTAAAAAACAAAGTAATACCCCGATATAACGGAACGCTCAGAAGCCATAAGCTGGACGTTCCCGCCTGTATTTATGAGTGCAGCGGAATAAGTATTTTCGGAAGGAGAATTAAATCTCTGGTTTTTTCCACGGATGTGGCTATAATAAAGAATATCAATACGGATGCGGTGATAGCGGTATATCCCTTTACGCCGCAGCCCACCATAGCGCGCGCCGTAATCTCCGTGGCTGACGCTCCCGTGTTTGTAGGCGTGGGCGGAGGGCTGACCTCGGGAGACCGCTCCGTGCGGCTTGCGGTTGACGCTGAAAATCAGGGCGCCTTCGGCATTGTTGTAAATTCGCCCATAGCCCCCGAAACAATAGAAAAAATCAAAAAAGTTGTAGATATTCCCGTGGTGGCAACCATTGTTTCCGATAAGCAGGATATTGACGAAAGAATCAGCGCAGGCTCGGATATTCTTAACGTGTCCGCCGCCGACAGAACCCCTGCGGTGGTTGAATACATACGCCGAAAATACCCGGATATACCGATTATTGCAACCGGCGGCAATACGGAGGAGTCAATCCTTAAAACAATCCGTGCCGGAGCAAACTCCATAACATATACGCCTCCTACAAACGGCGAGCTGTTTTCGGAAACCATGAAAGAGTACAGAAAAAGGTTTAATTGAGAATAATGGAGCAAAAGAAAAGTTCAACCGCAAAGCTGGCATTTCAGCTTTTTGCAACGTTTTTCAAAATCGGCGCCTGTACCTTCGGGGGAGGGTATGCCATGATACCCCTTATACAGAAGGAAACCGCCGAGAAAAAGCAATGGATAAGCAACGACGATATTCTTGATATAATAGCCATAGCCGAGTCAACGCCGGGACCTTTAGCCATAAATACAGCAACCTTTGTGGGCTATAAAACCTGCGGCTTTTTCGGCGCACTTGCGGCAACCTTCGGAGTGGTACTTCCGTCGTTTCTGATTATTTTCGTGATTTCCACGGTGCTGAAACGGTTTGAACAGCTTCAGGCGGTAAAATATGCGTTTTACGGCATCCGTGCCGGAGTTCTTGCGCTGATTTTGAAGGCGCTGTGGTCTATGTACCGCCAGTGCAAAAAGAGCGTGATGGCATATATCATAATGTCCTTTGCATTTGTCGGTGCCGCAGTTTTCGATATAAACGTGCTGTGGGTAATAATAGGCTGCGCCATTATGGGACTTGTATCCTCCGAAATAGTAAGGAGGAAAAGCAAATGATACTTTTGGAGCTGTTCTGGACCTTTTTCAAAATCGGAGCCTTTACCTTCGGCGGAGGCTACGCCATGCTTCCTCTTATCCAGTCGGAGGTGGAGCGTATGGGCTGGCTGGGAAAGGCGGAGCTTATTGATTTTATCGCCGTCAGCGAAAGCACACCCGGCCCCTTTGCCATAAATATCTCCACATACGTGGGACGTACCGTCGGCGGCTTTTTCGGCGCAGTATGCTCAACCTTGGGCGTGGTGGTGCCGTCCTTTGTAATTATTCTTATAGTCGCAAGGTTTTACGCAAAATTCAAGGAGAACAAAACCGTAGCCGGAGTTATGTCCGGGCTGAAGCCGGCGGTTATCGGACTTATCGGCTCCGCCATAGTGTCCGTTGGAACGACAGTTCTGTTCCCGAACGGCTATACCTTCAGCGTGTTTTCCGATGTTTCCTTTTATATTTCCGCAGGAATCACCGTGCTGTGTTCAATCCTTGCCTTCAAAAAGGTTCATCCTATACTGATAATCTGCCTGTCTGCGGCAATAGGTATCGCCGCAGGCTACGGACTGCAACTGAATGTATAAGAAAAAGCCGCATTTGCGGCTTTTTCAATATATCGATTCTATTACAGCAGTCTGATTCCCGCTTCGGCGCATTTTTCAACGGTTTCACGGTCCCAGATGCTTGACTGAACCTCACCTATGTGGGCGCAGCCCATCATAAGCATGCAAAGTCTTGACTGCCCGATACCGCCGCCGATTGTCAGCGGAAGCTCGCCGTTCAGGAGCATTTTGTGGAAGGGAAGCGCCCTTCTGTCATCACACCCTGCGGCAGTAAGCTGACGGTCAAGGGATTCTGCGTCGACACGAATACCCATAGAGGACACCTCAAGAGCTCTGCCGAGAGTTTTGTCCCAGAAGAAAATGTCGCAGTTCAGCTCCCAGTCGTCATAGTCGGGCGCTCTGCCGTCGTGGGGCTTGCCGGAGCGGAGCTTCTTTCCGATTTGCATTATACATGCGGTTTTGTGTTCCCGAACAAAAGCATTTTCTCTTTCGGAGGAGCTCATTTCCGGATACATGTCCTCAAGCTCCTGGGTGGTAATATACGAAACCTCAGGAGAAAGCTCGGCGGTAAGCTGAGGATAACGGACGTGTAAGCGTTCATTGGTGGTGCAGATTGCGTTTACAATAGAGCGGACTATAAGCTTCAGATAATCAAGATTGCGATTCTCACGGGTTATGATTTTTTCCCAGTCCCATTGGTCAACATATATGGAGTGAACGTTGTCAAGCTCCTCGTCGCGCCGAATGGCGTTCATGTCCGTGTAGAGCCCTTTTCCTACGCTGAAATTGTATTTTTTGAGGGCAAGCCGCTTCCATTTTGCAAGGGAGTGGACAACCTGAGCGTCGGCGCCGATTGCGGGCACGTCAAAGGACACGGGACGCTCGTAGCCGTTAAGGTTGTCGTTAAGTCCCGAAGCCTCCGTCACGAAAAGGGGAGCGGAAACACGCTTCAGGTTAAGCGCATTTGAAAACTCCTCCTGAAAGGTGTTTTTAATATAGGCAATGGCACGCTGAGTGTCGTATTCGTCAAGGGCGGCACGGTAGCCGTCCGGTATGTAAATTTTGTTCATATATAACCTCCGAAATTGCATAGTGGAATTATATCACATACAAAACCGAATGTCAAATATAAAACTAAAGCTAAAAACCGTGCGAAAAAAATGTTGTTTTTCGTAATATGTGAACAATTAACAGTAAAAAATCAAATAATTATTCATTTTTTGTCATTAAAAATGTTGCAAATCTATGTAAAATATAGTACAATAAATTATCTTCTTTTTTTTGAGGGTTGTAATGAAGCTTCTTGAAGAACGTATTAAAAAAGACGGCATAATAAGCGAGGGCGATATTCTCAGCGTCAGCAGCTTTCTGAATCATCAGATGGATGTGGAATTTCTGTGCGAGCTGGGAAAGGAATTCGAGCGTCTTTATCACGGAGAAGGCGTCACTAAAATACTGACTATCGAGGCTTCCGGTATAGGAATTGCCTGTCTTACGGCACAGTACTTTAAGGTGCCCGTGCTGTTTGCGAAAAAGGGAAGAACAGATAACATAAGTACAGACGTGTACGCCTCAAGGGTGTACTCGTATACACATAAAAGGGAATACAGCGTAGTAGTGTCAAAAGAATTCCTGCGGCCTGAGGATAAAATCCTTATAATAGACGACTTTCTTGCAACCGGAAATGCGGTGCTGGCTTTAGCGGAGCTTTGCCGCACGGCAGGATGCGAAATAGTCGGCGTGGGAACCGTAATAGAGAAAACCTATCAGCTCGGAAGAAAAACTCTTGAGGATAATGGGCTGAGGGTCGAATCTCTCGCACGCATTAAAAAAATGAGTGTTGAAAACGGCGTGGAGTTCTGCTGACACTGTTTTTTATAAAGGTTTTTATCGGGAGCCTTCCCGTAAAAATAAATAAAATATTCGGAGGTATTTTCCCATGAACAGAAGAATTCTTTCCATTCTTCTCGCACTTGCAATGATGCTTTCCATGTTTGCTTTTGTGTCCTGCGGTAAGGACAGCAACACAAACACCGGCGACGGTGAGCAGACAAGCGCATCTGCTGAAACACCCTTCAAGACCGTCGATAAGGCTGACCTGAAAATCGGTCTCATCACCCTTCACGACGATTCTTCCACCTACGATGCAAACTTCATCGACGCTATGTACCGTGCACTTGAGGACATGGGTCTCGACAAGAGCCAGCTGATTCTCTACACCGGCATCGCCGAAACCGAGGATTGCTACAACAAGGCAAAGGACTGCGTAAATCAGGGTTGCCAGGTAGTATTTGCTGACTCCTTCGGTCATGAGGACTATATGATTCAGGCAGCTATTGAGTATCCGGAAGTTCGCTTCTGCCATGCAACCGGTACAAAGGCTCACTCCGTAAATTATGATAACTTCTCCAACGCATTCGCATCTATCTACGAAGGCAGATACGCTGCAGGCGTTGCCGCAGGCATGAAGCTCAACGAGATGATCGCTGACGGCAAAATCACCGCAGACAAGGCTGTTATGGGCTATGTAGGCGCTTACACCTACGCTGAGGTTATGTCCGGCTACACCTCCTTCTATCTCGGCGCAAAGTCTGTTTGCCCCAGCGTTACCATGAAGGTTAAGTTCACAGGCTCCTGGTACGACTACGACAAGGAAAAGGCTGCAGCAGAGTCACTTATCAGCGACGGCTGTGTGCTCATTTCTCAGCATGCTGACTCCTACGGCGCTCCTGAGGCTTGCGAGGCTGCAGGCGTTCCCAACGTTTCCTACAACGGAAGCACCGAGGCAACCGGCCCCAACACCTATATCGTTTCTTCCAAGATTGACTGGGCTCCTTACTTCGAGTACATGATCAACTGCGTAATGGAAGGCAAGGTTATCGATAAGGACTACACCGGCACAATCGCTACCGGCTCCGTAAAGGTTCTTGAGATAAACGAGGCTGTTGCGGCTGAGGGCACTCAGAAAGCAGTTGACGACGTTATCGAGCAGTTCAAGGCAGGAACCCTCCATGTCTTCGATACCGAAAACTTCAAAGTAGGCGGAAAAAAGCTTGAGTCTTATATGGCTGACGTTGATTCCGACGAGAAATTTGAAAAGGATACCGAGGCAATCGCCGACGGCTACTTCCATGAGTCTGAATTCCGTTCCGCACCTTACTTCGATGTTGAAATCGACGGCATCGAGCTTCTTGACCGTAACTACGGCTGATAGTTAAATTTATTGATAGCAAAGCGGCAAACGCCGCTTTGCTATCTTGTGTTTTTTTAATTATAATAATTTTCAGAGGAGCCAAGATGGAAAAAGAAATAGCTCTCGAACTCCGTAATATAACGAAAAGATTCGGAAGTAAGGTTGTCGCAAATAAAAACGTAAACCTGACTGTTTATAAAAATGAAATACTGTCACTTTTAGGAGAAAACGGCTCCGGTAAAACTACACTTATGAATATGATCTCCGGAATATATTTTCCCGACGAGGGAGAAATATTAGTCAACGGAGAGCCTGCCGTTATTGCGTCGCCCAAGGACGCATATAACTATAAAATCGGAATGATTCACCAGCATTTTAAGCTGGTGGAAACCTTTAGTGCCGCCGAAAATATAATTCTCGGCAACGGCGAGCCCTATAAACTTAAAAACGTAAATTCCCGTGTCAGGGAGATAGCTTCCAAATACGGTTTTGATATAGACCCCGGCAAAAAAATACATGAAATGTCTGTTTCCGAAAAGCAGACCGTTGAAATAATAAAAGCACTTTACAGAGGCGCTGACATTCTTATTCTGGACGAGCCTACCGCAGTGCTTACCCCGCAGGAAATCGAAAAGCTGTTCGGCGTGCTCCGCCGCATGAAGGAGGACGGAAAGGCTGTCATTATAATCACCCATAAATTAAATGAGGTGCTTGAAATATCCGACAGAGTTGCCATTCTCCGAAAGGGCGAATATATAGGTACCGTTGAGACCGCCGAAACCGATGAAAAACAGCTTACCGAAATGATGGTGGGCAAAAAGGTTGACCTGAAAATCGAGCGGGTGAAAATCGAAAAGAAAAAGCCCCTGCTTGAAATCCGTGACCTGACTGTTAAGTCCGACGCAGGAAATATTGCAATAAATAACGTAAGCTTTTATATAAGAGGCGGCGAAATATTGGGCGTGGCAGGTATTGCAGGCTGCGGTCAGAAGGAGCTCTGCGAGGCTATCGCCGGACTCCGCCGTCCCGAAAGCGGACATATTATGCATAAGGGCGAGTCCATTGTGGGACTTCCCGCCCGTGAAATAATCAAAAAGGGAATATCAATGAGCTTTATTCCCGAGGACCGTCTCGGTATGGGACTTGCTCCGTCTTTTTCCATGACGGACAATATGATGCTAAAAACCTATAACGAGGGAATAACTCCCTTCGTAAACAGAAAAAGCGCAAGGCAGAGAGCCGCCGCGCTTATCGAAAAGCTTGGGATTGTTACGCCCTCTACCGAAACGCCCGTGCGCCGTCTGTCCGGCGGTAACGTGCAGAAAATTCTGGTGGGCAGAGAGATAGAGTCAGGACCTAATGTTATCGTAACGGCATACCCCGTCCGCGGACTTGATATTAATTCCTCCTATACCATATACGATATTCTTAACGAGCAGAAGAAAAAGGACGTGGGTATCCTGTTTGTGGGCGAGGACCTTGACGTAATGCTTGCCCTGTGCGATAAAATCATGGTGCTTTGCCACGGCGAGGTAATGGGCGTGGTTCATGCGTCAAAAACCACCAAAGAGGAACTGGGACTTATGATGACCGGCTCCCTCGACCTAAAGCAGGAAAAAGAGTACGGCAAGGCGAAGGACAGTAACCTGACGGACGAACAGTGGAACGAAGCTGACGAAAACAGCGAAGAAAAGGAGGGGGAACAGTAATGAAGCATAAGCAGAAAGTGCACGAGCCCCTTTTCCATGTGTCAAAAAACGACGCAATGCCCGTAGGAAAGGCTCTGGGAATAAGAGCCGCCGCAGTAGTCGTCGCTCTCATAATTGTCGGTATTCTCAGCGTTGTCCTTATTAAGGAAAACCCCTTTGAAATATATAAGGCTCTGTTTACCGGCGCATTTGTGGACGTGTGGACGCTTCTTCAGAATATAGCTCTGCTTCTTATGTTCGGACTGGCGGTAATTCCGCCCTTCCGTATGAAATATTGGAACATGGGCGCAAACGGACAGGTTCTTGTGGGCTGTCTTGCGGCAATAGCCTGCATGAAGTTTTTGCCCGCATATTTCCCTGATATGTCAGACGCCCTGATAATCGTTCTGATGATAGCCGCAAGCCTTCTTGCGTCCGTTATTTGGTCGGTAATCCCTGCATTTTTCAAAGCGTATTTCAATACAAACGAAACCCTGTTCACCCTTATGATGAACTATATAGCAATAGCCGTAGTAGACTGCTTTGTGTTCAACTGGGATAAGAGCGGTTCGGGAAATATCGGACTTGTAAACCTCTTGACACGGAAGGCGTGGTTCCCGGATTTAGGAAATAAATACGTGCTTTCAATAATTGTTGCAGTTGTGCTGACGCTTATTATGATTGTGTATATGAGATATACAAAGCACGGCTTTGAGGTGGCTCTCGTGGGAGAGAGCGTAAACACCGCAAAATATGTGGGCATAAACGTAAAAAAGGTTATTATAAGAACGCTTGTGTTCAGCGGAATTATCTGCGGAATACTTGGTGCGCTATATGCGGGCTCCATATCCCATACGGTGAATACCGCCGTGGGAGGGCAGGGCTTTACCGCAATTCTGGTGGCATGGCTTGCAGGCTTTGACCCCCTTGCCATGGTCTTTACCTCCTTCTTTGTGGTGTTCCTGAATTCAGGTGCCGAACACGTGTCTGTTGTGTTCCAGCTTAACAGTAACGACTATGCAAATATAGTTGTAGGTATAATTTTCTTCTGCATAATAGGCTGTGAATTCTTTATACGTTACCGTATACAGCTTAATAAAGGCAGAAAAGAGCAGAACTGAAGGGAGGACTTCCGATGATAACAACTATTTTGGTAAATGCCATACGCATGGGAACAATCTTCCTGTTCGGCTGTATCGGCGAAATCCTTACGGAAAAAGCCGGAAACCTTAACCTGGGTATTCCGGGAATTATGTGTATCGGCGCAACAGGCGGAGGTCTTGCCGTTACCATGTACGCAGGCAGTACGGATAACGTAAATTCATTCGTGCTGGTGCTGCTGTCAATCCTCTTTACAATGCTTTTTGCGGGACTTGCGGGACTTCTCTATTCGTTCCTTACCGTCTCTCTTAACGCAAACCAGAACGTAACGGGACTTACCATGACCACCTTCGGCGTAGGCTTTATGAAGTTTTTCTCAAAGCGTATCTACGACCAGAAGCTGTACGTTTCCGTAAGCTATTGCTTTAAGGATTTGTTCGGTCTTTCCAACAGCGACAATCCCTTTGTTCAGATATTCCTGTCCCACGGAGTTTTGGTGTATCTTTCCATAATTCTTGCAATATGCGTGGGACTGTTCCTTAAAAAGACAAAATACGGCCTGTATCTCCGTGCCGTGGGCGAAAGCCCCGCAACTGCTGATGCCGCAGGCATCAGCGTTACAAAGAATAAGTATCTGTTCATAACCTTGGGATCTGCTATTGCGGGTCTCGGCGGACTTTACTATATTATGGACAGAAGCTCGGGAACGCAGTTTGCGGAAGCGGCTATCGATTCCTTCGGC